>JBEQBH010000048.1:0-7192 GCA_041639955.1 Halobacteriales archaeon
GGGCGACGGCGGCCGAACGGTCCATACTCATTACCGGTGATAGCGGGCCGGCGGGCAAAACACTGACTCTCCGCGGGCTCGATGTGACAACAATTCACATGGATGCGCCACGTTTTTGATACAGACGGCAGTCGGCAGTCGCATGGACGGACTTGCCGACCAGTTCCGCGACCTCGCCGACTGGGCCGACGGCTCGGACCCCCTGTATGCCCACCTCTGCCGACGCGTGGCCGACGACCCGGACGTGTTGGCACTGGCCGAGGCGGTCCCCGAGAGTCGGCAGGCGCCCCACCTCCTACTGGCGGCGGTACAGTACCTCCTCGACCGCGACGGCGCCCACCGGCTCGCACGCTACTACCCGAGCCTGACTGACGACCCGCGGGACCCTGACGACGAGTGTTATCCGGCCTTCCGGGAGTTCTGTCTCGGCAACGCCGACGCGCTCGAACCGCTCCTCGCGAGCCGTCGGACCCAGACGAATTCGGTCCGCCGGTCAGCCGTCCTCTACCCCGCCATCGCCCACGTCGCGGCCAAAACTGACGGGCCGCTCGCGCTGGTGGAACTCGGCCCGAGCGCCGGGCTGAATCTCTGCTTTGACCGCTACCGCTACGACTACGACGGCCGGGTGGTCGGCAACCCGGACTCGCCAGTCACCATCGAGAGCGAGGTTCGCAGCGGTGACCCACCGTTACCCGAGTCACCGCCGGCTGTCCGCTCACGCGTCGGTATCGACCTCCACCCGCTCGACGCCGCTGACCGGGACGACGCGGACTGGCTCCGCGCGCTCGTCTGGCCGGCCCACACCGAGCGGCGCGAGCTACTGGCGGGGGCGCTCCAGGCCGTCGGGACGGACCCGCCCCGACTCGTCGAGGGGGACCTGCTGGAGGACCTGCCGGTCGTCCTCGACGGCATCCCCGACGACGTACCGGTCTGTGTGGTCAACACGCTCGTCCTGTACCAGGTCCCTGACGCGGTCTGTGACGCGCTCGACGCCGCGCTCGCCGACCGGATGGCCCAGCGGCCGCTCCACTGGCTCACCGGGGCGCCCGAACTCTCGGGCGGCGAGTCGGTCACCCTCGATTGGGTCCGGTGGGAGACCGGCGAGGTGCGGCGGGACCGCCTCGTCGAACACGACCCTCACGGCGCGTGGCTCGACTGGGGGTAGCGGGACCGCGAGCGGGGAGTGTGACGACGGCGATTGCCGGGGGCCACCGACGGACGACCGCACAGAGCCGTGGCGTTTTCATCCTGCCCGACGAAGCCGGAGTATGCAGATTCGGGTTTACGACGACGGCGCTGGCGCCGAACACGACGTGCGGGACTGCCTGTTCGTGCTGGGCTGGGGGAACCGCTGTCGCCACGAGAACGTCCAGTGGCTCGTCGACCGGCTCGCCGAGCGGTACCGCGTCCACGTCGCCGAACTCCCGACACACATCACCGACGTCGAACGCGAGTGGGTCGGACCACTGGAGCGGTACGTGGCCGACCTCGACCGCTTTGATATCCTGAGCCACAGCGCCGGCGGGCTGGCGGCCGCCCACCTCGACGCCGACGGTGCGGGCAACCGCGTCTACCTCAGCCCGTGGTGGGGCAGCGACTACCCGCTGCCCGACGCCGTCTTCCGGGCGCTGACGTCACTGCCGATATCGAGGCCCGTCCTCCCGTTCGATGACCTAGAGCCCGAGGCGCTCGGCGAGTTGGCGACCGAGCAGCAGGTCGCGGAGGGCCCGACAGCCGCCTCGCCCGCGTTCCTCCGGACCGTCGACAGCGCACAGCGACGGCTCCCGCCGGCCCGCGAGGACGCCGTGGCCCTCTGTACGCTCACCGACGCCATCGTCGACCCGCGGGCGGTGGGTCACCGGTTGCCCGCCGACCGCATCCGGCTGTACGACGGCGGCCACGAGCTGTTCTCCTCGACTGCCAGGGAGCGTCTCACCGGGACTGTCCTCGACACGCTCGAACGGGGGCCTGCGGAACTTCGAGGCGCCGACTCCCGTGGCACTCTATAGCACTCGGAACGCCGGTTCCACCGGCGGAACAGTTATGAACTTTAGAATATTTGACAGGGTATGGAAGAGAGGTCTGCCCTCGAAGATATCTACGCTGCGACGCTGCGGGTATTTACCGATAGCGACGAGCCGGCGGCTCCCAAGACGACGCCGGATGTCGCCACACAGCTGGACTGCGGTCGCCGCGCCACCCACAAACGCCTGCAACACCTCGTCGATACGGGGGAGCTCCGCACGAAGAAAGTCGGTGCGGGTGCCCGCGTCTGGTGGCGGCCGGCCGAGGTGGACCCGCCGGCCCGGCGGCGGCTCAGGGAGCTTTTGACCAACGCCGAGCGGCTGGGCGATGTCGGCGCCTGGGAGTACGATATCGACGACGAGACGCTGTTCTGGACCGACGGCGCTCGCCGAATACACGGCGTCGACAGCGGGTACGAACCGGAGCTGGAGGCGGCACTTGACTTTTTCCACCCCGACGACCGGCCGACGATGCGCCGGCAGTTCGAGACCTGCGTCGAGACGGGTACCCCCTACAGCGCGGAGCTCCGCTTGATCACGGCGGCCGACGAGGAGCGCTGGGTCCGCATCTCCGGGGAAGCCATCACGGAGGCCGGCCGCCCGTTGGTCCGTGGCTACCTCCAGGACATCACCGCCCGGAAACACCGCGAGCGAGTCCTCGAGAGCCAGCGTGACGACATGGCGGTGCTGAACACCCTCAACGCCGTCGTCCGCCACCTCACTGACGCCGTCATCGACCAGTCGACCCGGCCCGAGATCGAGGCCACGACCTGTGAGCAACTGAGCGCGTCCGACTCCTATCGGTTCGCGTGGATCGCGACGGTCGACCCGGTCACGCTCGAACTCGTCCCGCGGGCGGAACACGGCTGTGACGGCTATCTGGCCGACGCCGAACTCACGTCGAACCCGACGGAGCCGAACGGACGGGGGCCCGCCGGCCGAGCGGTCAGGACACGGGAGATGCAGCTTTCGCGGGACGTCTACGCAGACCCCGAGTTCGAGCCCTGGCTGAACCTGGCCGACCGCTACGGCTACCGCTCGATGGCCGCTATCCCCATCCTCTTCGAGGAGACGCTGTACGGCGTGCTCGGCATCTACTCCGAGCGGGTCGGCGCCTTCGGCGAGGCCGAACGCGAGGTGCTCGCGGGCATCGGCGAGACGGTCGGGCACGCTATCGCCGCCGTCGAGCGCAAGCAGGCGCTGCTCTCCGACGAGGTCGTCGAACTGTCGTTCCGTCTCACAGATACCGAAGCCCGAACCGGCATCCCGGCGTCGCTTGAGGCCACCTTCGAGTTCGACAGCACGCTGTCGCTCGGTGACGGGGTGTTTCTCGTCTACGGGACGGCGACTGATATCGACCCCGAGTCGATGTCGGCACTCGCCGAGGTGGAGTCGCTCCAGTACGTCGAGGATATCACGGTTCTCGGGGAGGCAGACGGGGAGCGCGAACTCGAAGTCAGGCTGGTCGACCCACCGATTCTCTCGACGGTCGCGAGCGTCGGCGGCTCCCCCTCGAACGTGACCATCACCGGCGACAGCACCACGATAACCGTCCACCTCGCGGCCGACAGGGACGTCGTCGGGGTCATCGACCGAATCATGAGCCTCGATTCCGACATAGAGATACTCCGTCGCCGACAGACGACTCGGCCGACCCGTTCACTCGACCCGCGATTCCCCGACTCACTGACCGACCGCCAGCGGGCGGCGCTGGACGCGGCGTACTTCATGGGATACTTCGACTGGCCCCGCGAGAGCTCCGGGCCGGCGGTGGCCGACCGGCTCGGCGTGAGTTCCTCTACGTTCCACCAGCATCTCCGGAAGGCCGAAGCGAAGCTGCTCGATACATTCTTCGAATAACCTGTTGGGGGTGGCACATATTTCCGCCGCGGGACGTATCCACCGTGCGCCCGTACTGATACCAATGAGAACCGCACAGCGCCCGCGCCCCGACCGTCACCGGCTCTCCGCCATACTGGCCGACCGGCGGGCGAGGGAGCTTCTCAGCTCTCTCGAAGACGGCCCGGCGACCGTCCGCGACCTGCCCATCGCACTCGCGGCGGTGGACCTCGATTGTGCACGCTCTGCCGTGACGGCCCCCGACCGACGGCAGTACCGCCGGCAGCTCGAACACCGCTACTTGCCGCGTCTGACCGATGCGGGGCTTATCACCCGGTCTCCCGACGGGCTCGTGCGGCGGGCACCTGCGGCGCTGGACGGCTTCGACGTTCGGTTCCCGCCGCTGGACGAGCCGGACCACCGCACCTGGACGGCCGCTGCGGCAGTGCTCGGTCGGTCGTACCGGTACCCGCTGGTTTCGGCCGTCGCCGAGGACGAGTCGTTGTCGCTGTCCCGGCTTGCCGACCGACTGGCGAACACCGGCGCGGCCGACGCGACGCCGCGTGAACTCGCTATCGCGCTCCACCACGCCGACCTCCCCAAACTGGCCGCGGTCGACCTCCTCACGTACGAACCCGCGGACCGAACGGTGGGGCGGACACCGAAGACGGCGACGGTGCTGTAGGCGCGAGACGAAACCCTCAGGACCACCCGGACGTACCTCTACCCAATGGAGTGTGACAAGTGCGGGTCCGACGCGGTGTTGCACGCGGCCTACTCCGGCCTCTATCTCTGTGAGGACCACCTCTGTCGGGCCGTCGAGAAGCGCCTGCGCCGGCGGGTTCGCGAGGACGGACTCGTCCCCGACGACGCGACGCCCGAGAACCCCGAGACGTGGGTCATCGGGCTCTCGGGCGGCAAGGACAGCGTCGTCCTCACTCACATCCTCCACGACGTCTTCGAACGGGACCCTCGTATCGAACTCGTCGCACTCTCCATCCACGAGGGGATAGAGGGGTACCGCGACAAGAGCCTGGAGGCCTGCGAGGAACTCACCGACGACCTGGGTATCCGTCACGAGGTCGTCTCCTACGAGTCGGAGTTCGGCGTCCAGATGGACGATGTCGTCGAGGACGACCCCGAGGGGATGGCCGCCTGTGCCTACTGCGGCGTCTTCCGCCGGGACGTCCTCTCGCGGTACGCCGAGGAGCTGGACGCGGACAAGCTGTTGACCGGCCACAACTTAGACGACGAGGCCGAGACGGCGCTGATGAACTTCCTGGAGGGCGACGTCGACCAGATTGCGAAACACTTCGACGCCTCGCTTGGCCCGTTCGAGGGCGGCGACGCATCCACCGACCGGAGCCGCGAACCCCAGGACCACCACGTCCCCAGAGCGAAGCCTCTCCGGGACGTACCCGAGAAGGAAATCGCACTCTACGCTCGCTTCCGTGACCTCCCGGCTCACATCACCGAGTGTCCCCACGCCTCGGAAGCCTACCGCGGCGAGATTCAGGAGCTCATGCTCGGCCTTGAGGAGAACCACCCCGGTACGCGCCACTCCATCATGGCGGGCTACGAGAAACTCGCCGCGCTGGCGGCTGACGCGTTCGGCGGCGCGGACAGCGAGAAGGACTTCGGCGAGTGTGACAACTGCGGCGCGCCCACCGCTCGCGATATCTGCCGGAAATGCAACCTCATCGAGGCTCTGGAAGCGGCTTGAGAACTCTCTATCTATCGGTAGTGTTTGCTCTCCGGACGCGGCTATTTGCTTCGTGAAAAGAGGGATCGTTCCCTCAGAAAACGGAGAACGGGGTCGAGGCTACTCGTTCGTCCGGATGACGTCGAGGCCGTTGTTCTTCTCTTTTGGACTGCGGCCGCCGTCGGTCTCGCCGTAGCCGGCACTGCTACCCCCGGCACCGCCGGCGTTGGCCTCCTCGAAGTTCTCGGAGGCGTCGAAGGAGGTGTCGTCGCCGACCTCCTCGATGGCCTCGCGGGACTTGTTGGCCTGCTTCTGGGTGGACGGACCCAGGACCTGCGCGGACTGGACGCCGGTCATGATGGCCATGACGCGGACCTTGCCCTTGTACTCCTCCTGGATGCGGGCGCCCCAGATGACGTTGGCGTTGGCCTCCAGGCGCTCCGTGATGTTCTGTGCGATGCCCTCGGCCTCCTTCAGCGTGAGGTCCGGGCCGCCAGTGATGTGGACGAGCCCGCCGCTCGCACCGCGGTAGTCCACGTCCAGCAGGGGGTGGTTCATCGCGTCCTTGACCACTTCCTCGGTCTTGTTCTTGTCTTGGGTCTCGCCGACCAGCATCACCGCGACGCCGCCCTGGTTCATGATCGAGGTCATGTCGGCGTAGTCGAGGTTGATGAGGCTCGGCTGGGTAATCGTCTCCGAGATGCCCTTTACCGTCTCGGCGATGATCTGGTCCATCACCGAGAACGCTTTGCCGATAGGCAGGTTCGGGACGTAGTCCAGCAGGCGGTTGTTGTCAAGCACGATGATGGAGTCGGCCTCGTTTCGGAGCTTCTCCAGGCCCTCCTCGGCTTTCACCGTGCGGGCGCGCTCAACGTTGAACGGCGTCGACACCATGCCGACGACGATGGCGCCCTGCTCTTTGGCTATCTTCGAGACGACCGGCGCGGCACCGGTCCCGGTCCCGCCACCCATACCCGCGGTGACGAAGACCAGGTCCGCATCGCCCAGAACCTCTTTGATGGTCCCCTGTGCCATCTCGGTCGCGCGCTCGCCCATCGACGGGTCGCCACCTGCGCCCAGACCGTTGGTGAGGGACTTGCCGACCAGTATCTTCGTGTCGGCCTCTATCATCTTGAGGTGCTGTTTGTCCGTGTTGATGGCCACGGTGTCGGCGCCCTCGACGCCGATGTTGTACAGGCGGTTGACGGTGTTGTTGCCGGCGCCACCGCAGCCGACGATGACGATTCGGGGGTCACCGAAGCCGTCGACGTCCTCGTCGGACAGCTTCTGCTTTTCCTGTTCGTCGCGCTCCAGGGCTTCGTTGACGATGTCCTGCATCGTCACACCCTCGCCCAGGTCCGCTTCTCGTTTTTCTCGGAGCTGCGTTCCGAGCCCTCCTGCTCGGACAGCATCTCCCGGACGGCCGACCGGATAGCCTCACTCCGGTTGGGGTACTCCCCCGTCTCGACCATCTGTTCGACCTCTTCGATCTGCTGCTTCGGAATCCGTAGTGTCACACGCTCCATGGTTGTTTCCCTTTGGGTAAGACGATCCAAACGGGACGTGTTTACGGCCCGCGTGTCTGTTTACACAGCGAAATCGCCCGACGGCGGTTGGTATACCACCG
>JBEQBH010000049.1:0-7177 GCA_041639955.1 Halobacteriales archaeon
GCCACCTACGTCGCGCTGGGCGACTACGACCCGCTGGCCGAGGACGGCCGTCTCGTCTTGCCCGCCGCACTCCCCGAGGGTGTCGGCGAGGGGACCGGCGACCAGCGCTTCTACGAGTGGCTGTCAGCTGCCGAGGACGCCGAGTCGCTGTATCTGGAGATGTCGGAGGGGTACAGACCCGGGGCACAGCGAGCGTTCGTCGTCGCCCGTGTGCTTCGCGAGTACAGTATCTGGGTGACCAACAGCGACCACCCCGAGGTCGTCGAGGACTGTCTGATGCACGCGGCCGAGACGCCGGCCGACGCCATCGAGCCGGGGAGTGAGGTCCTGGTCGTCCCCAGAGCGCTAGAGAGCTTACTGGTCGGTTGAGCGGCGGTTCCGTTTTCTCGCGAGCAGGTCGGTATAGAGCCGTTCCCGAAGCGTGTCACGGAGCTGGGCGGCCCGCTCGTCATCCACATCGTAGACCCTGGCCGACCCGCCGAGGATGCTGCTCGTCGACGCCGTATCGGCCGTCACTGTCGCGAGGTCGCGTCGCCGCTGGAACGGCGAGCGACCGACGAACACCGTCTGGACGCGGTAGTACGGGACGACTCGCGTGGTCTGGCGCCAAAAGCCCGTCCGCGTCGCCAACACGTCGTCGTCCAGCGCGACGCCGCGGTGTCGCCACCGGAGGTGGGCCGCGGGCGGCACCAGGACAAAGAGCCCGAGCAACAGCCACCAGAACCCGCTTCCCAGCAGAAGCGTATCGACGGCGTACCCGACAGCCGACACGACGGCGGCGACGATGGCAAAGCGGGCGGCGTAGCGGCGGCGGGCGCGTGTCGGCGCCCGCTCGAAATCGAGGTCGCCGAAGGGCTCGATGTCGCGGGCCAGGTCGTACACCACCGGCCGCGGGGCCATCGGGATAGCCACGCCCTGGCCCGACTCCCCGTTCCCGCCGCTGTAACCCGCCGTCTCGACCACGAGAGTCGCGAAGCCGAACCGGCGCATGGCCACGTTCTCGCGGATAGAGACGGTCTGGACCTTCGAGAGCGGGATGGTCCCGCTGTACCGGCGGAGCAATCCACGCTCGTAGCGCAGGTCGTCGCCCTCCCGGACGAGCCTGAAGTCGTAGTACTCGACGACGGTCAACACGACGCTCAGGACGAGCGCGGCCGCGAGGAACTGCAGGCCGACGAGCACCACCAGCGCGACCAGTCGGGGCGGGCCAAACGCCGCCAGGACGGCAAGCGAGAGCGAGGCCTCGCCCCCGACCAGCCCCAGGTTGAAGCGGAGGACGCCGGCCAGGATGTCGATACCGAGCGGGAGCCCGACGAGCAGGAGGACCGGTGCGGCCGGCCGGACGGAGACGACGGCGTAAGTAAGGAGCTCCCGGAGCGTGAACTGGAACAGTTCCTCTGTACGGTGTCCGGAGTCGGCGGCCGCTGGCTGGGCCTGCCCGTCAGGTTCGGCGTCCCCCGGTTCCCCGGACTCGGCGTCGATGTCCGTGTCACTGGCCGCGGTCGGTTCCGCCGTCGTCTCACCGTGGCGCTGGACGAGGCTGCGCAACCGCTCGGCCTCCGCCTGGTCGACGGCGTCGAGTGTCGCCTCCGTGGCGGCCCCGCCCGCGGTCTCGAACGCCACGACCGAGAGCCCGAGCAGCCGGTTCAGAATTCCCTGTCTGCTGTCGACGTTCTGGATGCGACCCAGCGGTATCTCCCGGGACTGTCGGGCGACGACGCCCGACTCGACCCGCAGCGTGTCGCCCTCTATCTCGTAGGTGAACCGGTAGTACCGCGCCAGCGCGAAGCCACCCAGAAGCAGTGCCAGCGCCGGAACCAACAGCGGGACTGCGGCGGCGGGCAGGCCGAGAGCCCCGGCCAGCGTGGTGCCGGCGATGACGCCGAAAAACGCGCCCTGGAGCAGTCCGCGACCGACGCTCACCGCGCCACTGATCGGGTGCAGCCGCCTCATACCGCGTCCGTGGCCTCGCTCTCGCCGGCGAGGTCACGCAGGCGTTCGCGCAGTTCGGTCGCCCGCTCGGGTCGCAGCCCCGGTATCGTGATGTCGGCCCCGCGCGAGCCGGCGGTGTACACGACCACACTGGCGAGCCCGGCGGTTCGCTCGACGGGACCGCGGGTGGTGTCGACGTGCTGGACCCTGACGTACGGGACGGACGTGTCGGTCCGGGTCACGACTCCGCGGACGAGAAAGAGCGCGTCGTCCTGTAGCTCGAACCGCCAGATGCGGTGTGCCAGGACGGCGTGTGTAGCGCCCAGGGCGACGAGTGCGACCCAGCCGGCGACGATGAACCCGACCGGGACTGAGACGAACAGCCGATCAGCGACGACCACGAGGGCAGCGAGAACCAGGCCGCTGAGAGCGGCTCGCCCGGTCCACAGCAGCCTGACTCGCGGGTGCAGCGACTCCATATCGGTCAGTAGGCCGAGAGCCGGATTAATCGTACGGACACGTCTGCTGTGTCAGACCGCTCGACTCGACGGAATCTCATATCGGCAGTCCGGCTTGTCACCGGCGGTTGTAGCCGACTTGGACGCAGTTGAAGAACCGACAGACACCCACAGAGCCGTTCACTCGACGGGCGCCGTCTCCGCGCCGTCGATTTCGTCCATCACACGGCGATGAAACTCCGCAAGCACCGCGGACTCGTCCTCGGCGAGTACGACATCGGAAGCCAGCAGCGTCGCCAGCCCGAAGGCCCGCGGCGAGGGCGAATCGACGCGCACCGTCGTCACGTCCAAGGCGCCTCGCTCGATGTCGGTCAGCACGTCCTCGATGCCGTCGACGTTGAGCTTGTCCTGGAGAATCTCGCGATAGGTCTCCTCGACGACGGCAAAGTCGCCCAGTTCATCGGCGAAGCCAAGCAGCATCTCGGCGGAGACCTGCTGTTCGCTGGCGGATTTCTCGTACCCCTTGTACCGCTTGAGAATCATCAGCGAGCGGGTCGCGTTGATTCGGAAGTACCGCTGGAGGAGGTCGGTCCCGTCGAGTGCGGCCCGGAGGTCCGCCCGAACGTCACCGGGGTCGATATCCCGAACGATGCGCTCGATGTCGACCTTCCGGTTGAGGGGCATCGAGAGGGTAAAGCCGTTGTCGGCGACGGCGACCTGGACGTTGGCGCTGGCGGCCTGGGCGACCCGGTAGGCCAGCAGGCGCGAGAACCCGTCGTTGAACCGCCGGCCGTAGTTCGAGTGGACGTGGTAGTGGCGCTCATACTCGTCGTGGTCCATCGCCTCCTCGATGACCAGCCGCTCGTCCGTCGCGACCGATTCGCTCCCGGCGTAGGCCACCTGCTCGCGGAACATCCGCGCGATAGCGCGCACGGAGTTCTCGTCGAGCGGGACGGTCCGGAGCCAGTTGCGGACCTCAGAGAGACCGCCGGCTTCGAGCTTCGCCAGCAGTTCGCGCTGGAAGACCAGTATCTCGCGCCCGAGGTCATAGGAGAGGGGGAGCCGCTCGGAGTACCACGAGGGGACGGTCGGACGGGCCGCCGTGGGGTCGACGTACACCTTCGACCCACGGCGGTAGCGGTACTCGAAGTTCGACCCGCCCAGGACGAACACGTCGCCTTTCTCCAGGGTGTCGAGATAGGACTCGTCGAGCTGTCCAACCCACTCGTCGCTGCCCCGGGTGATGACGTCACAGGTGAACGAGTCCGGGATGGTCCCGATGTTGGTCATGTAGATGACCCGGGCCAGCCGCCCACGCTTGCCGACGAGGCGCTCGCCCACGTCGTACTCCTCGTAGTGGTACTCGCCGTCGGGCGGGTCGTTGGTGTCGCGCCATATCTTCGCGTAGACGTTTTTCTCCTCCATGCCGGGGTAGTCGGCGGTGAGATAGCGACAGAGCTGTGCCCACTGCTCGTCCGTGTAGTTCCGATACGGGTAGGCCCGTTCGAGGATGCCCCTGACTTCGGCCTCCGGCCGTACTTGATTGATAGCCATCCCGTAGACGTGCTGTGTCGCCACGTCCTGGGCGTTCTCCGGGATGAAGACGCGGTCGACGAAGCCGTCAGTGGCCTTCCCGAGCATCACCGCACACTCGATGAGTTCGTCGCGGTCCAGCGCGATGACCCGGCCCTCGACGGTCTCGCCGAGCTGGTGGCCGGCCCGCCCGACCCGCTGGAGTAAGGCGGCGACGGATTTGGGGGAGCCGACCTGCACGACGAGGTCGATGTGGGGCATGTCGATGCCGAGTTCCAGACTCGTCGAAGTCGTCACCACGTCCAGCTCGCCACCTTTCAGCTTCTCCTCTATCTCGTGGCGCTTGTCCTTCGAGAGGGAACCGTGGTGACAGCCCGAGTTCGCCTCGTCGTAGTCGTCGTAGCGCTCCCGGAGGTTCTGGAGGACGCGCTCGGCACCCGAACGGGTGTTGGTGAAGATGAGCGTGTTCGTGTGGTCCTGGACGTGGTCGTGGAGCTGGCGGTAGAACCGGTCGGTGACCACGCTACTTGGCGTGTCGATGAGGTCGTCGGTCGGACAGCTGAGTTCGACGTCGAGGTCCCGGACGAACCTGGTGTCGACGAGTTCGTACGGTCGGGACTCACCCCCGGGCTCCTCGCGGCCGACCAGAAATTCGGCGACCGTCTCCAGCGGTTCGACCGTCGCCGAACAGCCGATTCTCGTGGGCGACCCCTCGACCATCCGTTCCAGGCGCTCGAGCGAGACCGAGAGGTGGGTCCCCCGTTTGTTCTCCGCCAGGCTGTGTATCTCGTCGACGACGACGTACTCCACGGTTTCGAGTTTTTTCTGGAACTTCGGGGAGTTCAGCAGTATCGCCAGCGTCTCCGGCGTCGTGTTGAGGATGTGTGGCGTCGTCTCCAACATCGCCTGCCGGTCGGCGCTTGAGGTGTCACCGTGCCGGATGGCGTGGCGGATATCGACGTCCTCGCCGCGCTCGTCGAGCTTCTCGGTGATGCCGTCGAGGGGAACCGTCAGGTTCCGGTGGATGTCGTTGGCCAGCGATTTCAGCGGCGAGACGTAGAGACAGTAGACGCTGTTTTCGAGGCTGTCCTCGCGGGCCTTGCCGAACAGCTCGTTGATGATGGCGGTAAAGGAGGCCAGCGTCTTCCCCGAGCCGGTCGGCGCACAGACGAGGGCGTTTTCACCCTCGTGGATGAGCGGAATCGCCTCCTTCTGTGGCGGCGTGAAGAAGCCGCCGTTGCCGGGGACGAACTCGCCGAACTCCTCGACCCACCACTGTGCGACCACCGGTGTGAGCCGTTCGAGCACGTCCGCGTCGTCGATGGCGACCGACGCCGCGTCGAGGTTCGGGTGGGCGTCGGCGAGGCGCTCGCGCGGGTCCATCGTCTGGGTAGAGGTTGGGCCGGACGGACAAGTGGGTTCCGCACGGCGGGGTCACACCTCGGACGGCGACCCCGCCGAGGGCGCTGGCCGAGTTACTCCTCGCCCTCCGTGTCGCCGTCCCCGCCGCCACCGCCGAGCCGCCGCGCCAGCGCGCCGACGAGTACGACGATTGCGAGGGCGAGTCCCCCGACCGGCCCGTACTTCCCGAGCTGGGAGAGCAGGCCCGCGGACGACGGCGTCGGCTGTGGTGTCTGGGGCTCCTCCAGGGGCTCGCGTTCCCGGTAGGGCCGCACCGGGTCGACGACCTCGTCGACGGACAGCTGCCGGGTGAAATCCCGCTGTAGCTCGCCGACACTCCCACCGCTAATCGTCGCGGTGAACTGGTACTCCCCCGTCTCCGGCGGGTGGAAATACCCCGTGTAGATGCCGTCGTTGCCGACGGGGTCCGGCCCCCCGCGGTCGTCTCGGAGAGCGATTTCCTCGCTGGCGTCGCCCTTTTCGGCGGTCAGTGTCACCTGGGCGCCGGTGTAGCGCTGTTGACCGTCCGTCGCCTTCAGTTCGACGCGGTACATCCCCGTCTTCTCGTAGTGGAAGTCGTTGATAAACAGCTCCGCGTCTATCGGGGAGTCAGCGCTAACCTCGGTGGTGGCCGTCTCCGGGCGGTCGAGTTGCTCGCCCGTCATGGTAAAGGACCAGTCGCCGGTCTGGGGCGATTCGACGGTCCATATCTCGCTGGTCTCGCCGACGCGTCGCGTGACCGTGTCCGACTCGGTCAGCTGCTCGCCGTCCGGCGTCTCCGGCTGGAGGGTTATCGTGCTGCCGGGGTACGTGAGCGAGAACTGCACCTCGTCACAGCTCCCGTCGACCGTCGCGCTCCCCGAGGCGGTCTCGCCTTCGGTGAGTTCAGCCTGTTCCGAGGTTATCTGTGAGAGGTTCTGCGCGGATATCGAGAACGATTGGAACACCTGGCGAATCTCGCCGGGCTGGGGTCTGAGGGCGGTCTGTCCGCCGGTCTCGTTCGCCAGCCGCCGCAGCAGTTGCTCGTCGGCCGACGACCCCATCCCGATGGTGTAGATAGTGACACCGAGGGACTTCAGCTCCGAGAGCACGTTACCGGGGAAATCGGACTCCCCGTCCGACAGCAGGATAATCGACTTCGAGCCGTTCGTCCCCCGAAGCATCCCTAGCGCCTCCCGGAGGCCGGCGCTGATCGAGGTGTTCCCGCGCGAGCCCAGGCTGTCTATCTCGTCCTTGATGTCCGCCCGGTTGTCGTCGCTGAGCGAGCGCAGCGACGACACCGTCTGAGCGTAGGCGTCGAATGCGACGACCCCGAGCTGGTTGTTGTTCCCGACGAAGTCGACGAGCGACCGGGCACTCTGCTTGGCAACGGTGATGCGTGCGTCGCCCGAGACGGTGTCGCGGTCGCCCATGCTCCCGGACTTGTCGAGCACTGCGACGGTGTTGCTGAACTGCGCCTCGCCGTCGTCCTGCTCGCTGCCGTCGGACTCCCACTGACCGGGCCGGGTGTCGCCGACGACGATGTCCTGTGTCCTCGTCGACATCGCGGCGGCTTCGGCCCCGCTCCCGTCGAAGTCGGTGGACTCGATGGTGCCTTCGTGGGTGACGACGGAGCCGCCCGCCGGGCGGGGGAACTCCGTCTGGTAGCTGTAGTCCAGGTCGGCCACCTCCGTGGTGAGACGGGGACGGCTCCTGAGCTGTTGTCCGAGAAACGAGGCTGTCTCGCCTGCCGTCGTCGACTGGTCGATGGTCGTCCGCTCGCCCTCGTTCCGGAGACTACTCACGTCGAGGTAGACGCCGCGACCGCCGCCGAAGTCGACGGCGCTGTCCTCCCGCCCGGCGTACTCGACCGT
>JBEQBH010000050.1:0-6926 GCA_041639955.1 Halobacteriales archaeon
TCTCACATACCCAATCCGAACCACGACTAGTCGCCGTCCCTTTTTGTAGCTCGCCGTTCTAGCCACGGGCATGTCTGCCGACGGAAGCGACGAGAGAGACGAGTTCGTCGCGGAGTACGAGAACGCGACAGCGGCCGACGTCATCGAGGAGGCCGAGCCGTCGGCGGCCGACGGGGACCGGTCCGACGGAGACGACGAGGGGGCCGTCGCGGGCTCGTTCGCCCCCGACATCGAGGTGACGCCCCAGACGCCCACTCCGGAGAACACCCTGTTCGTGGCGCTGGGTGTCTGTCTCACGATACTCGCGCTGGCGGATACGGTCGTGGGGCTGAGCCTGATGCTGGTCGCCGGCGTCGTCGCCGCCGTCGGACTGGGGACCGCCGTCTGCTACGGCGTTCTCGTCCGGACCACCCCCGACACTTAATCAGTCAGCGACCCTATATGGTGGTATGCACATTCCCGTGGGTTCGCTCGCTCTCGTGCCCGCCCAGCTCGAACCGCTGTTCGGTACGACGATATCGGCCGTCCTCTTTCTGGCCGGCGCGTCGCTCATCGTCGCCGAGGCGTTCGCGCCCGGGGCACACTTCTTCGTTCTCGGCGCCGCCTTGCTGGTCGCCGGGCTGGTCGGCTTCTTTATTCCGCCCGGGCTCGGGATTCTCGCGCCGCTCATCCTCGCGGCCGCCGTCCTCATCACGACGGCCGTCACGCTGTGGGGCTACCGGAAGATAGACTTCTCGGCGCCCGGCCGGGGCCAGTCGCTGTCGTCGAGTTCGCTTCAGGGCCAGTTCGGCACGGTCACCGAGCGAGTTACCAAGAGCGCGGGACAGGTCAAACTGGAGGACGGCGGCTTCAACCCCTACTACGAGGCCCGCAGCGTGAGCGGCGACATTGAGGAGGGGACCGAGGTGCTGGTCGTCGACCCCGGCGGCGGCAACGTCCTCAAGGTCGAGGCGACGGCGACGAGCGACGACAACATCGACCGGGCCCTGGAACGGGACCGGGAGGAGAGCCCCTCGCGGGAAGCCGAGACCGAGTCCGACACCGCGTGAGTCGAGGAGCTTGAATATCGGTAGTTTGTGACACAGTCACCGAAGGCTTTTATTTCGGCGCTCCGGAGTTTCACGTGTCATGACAGCCCCGCTAATACCGCTACAGGGTTTCCTCGCCGGCAGCGTCTTCGTGTTCGTCACGATGGTGCTGCTGGTACTGGCCATCGCTGTAGCGTACTCCAGCGTCGTCATCATCCGACCGTATCAGAAAGGTGCCTACACCGTACTGGGGACCTACCGCGGCATCCTCGACCAGGGGATTCACTTCATCTACCCCTTCGTCTCCGATGTCACCCGCTTCGACATGCGGACCCAGACGCTGGACGTGCCCCGCCAGGAAGCTATCACCCGCGACAACTCGCCCGTCACCGCCGACGCCGTCGTCTACATCAAGGTGATGGACCCGAAGAAGGCGTTCCTCGAAGTCGACAACTACGAGCGCGCCGTCTCCAACCTCGCCCAGACGACCCTCCGTGCCGTGCTGGGCGACATGGAACTCGACGACACGCTGAACAAGCGCCAGGAAATCAACTCGCGCATCCGCCGCGAACTGGACGAGCCCACCGACGAGTGGGGTGTCCGCGTCGAGTCCGTCGAGGTCCGCGAGGTCAACCCCTCGAAGGACGTCCAGCAGGCCATGGAGCAACAGACCTCCGCGGAGCGGAAACGCCGCGCCATGATTCTGGAGGCACAGGGTGAACGCCGCTCCGCCATCGAGACCGCCGAAGGTGACAAGCAGTCCAACATCATCCGCGCCCAGGGTGAGAAACAGAGCCAGATTCTGGAGGCCCAGGGTGACGCTATCTCGACGGTCCTCCGGGCGAAATCCGCCGAGTCGATGGGCGAACGCGCCGTCATCGACAAGGGGATGGAGACGCTCGGCGAGATGGGCAAGTCCGAGTCCACCACCTTCGTGCTGCCCCAGGAACTCACCTCGTTGGTGGGCCGTTACGGCAAGCACCTCCAGGGCTCCGACGTGAAGGAGAACGGCCACACCCTCGAAGCGCTGGACTTCACCGAGGAGACCCGCGAGATGCTCGGGCTCGACGACATCGAGGAGATTCTCGGCCAGATAGACGAGGAGGCCGAGGTCGACGTCGAGGCCATGGAGGAGGAGGCCCAGAAGATAAAACGTGGCAAGGACGCCGGTGTCGACAACGCCGACGACATGATCGAGCAGATGGACGCCGAGATCGACGACGGCGTCGGCGGTGAGACCGACATCGCCGGCGGTCCGGACGATACCGGCGGCTCCGGCGGTAACGATAGCGAAACTGGTAACTAAACGGACCCGAACCGTTTTATAGCACAACTTCTTCCTGCAAGATATATGACTGGGGACGAGGGGGTCGACGAGGACAAACGAGCGACGTTACGCCGCTTTGCCGCCCTCGGCGCAGCCAGCCCCTTCGTCGGCCTGGCCAGCGGCGACAGCCAGAGTGACACGCCCGACGCCATCGCGGGCTACGTCTCGGCCCGCCCGGGGACTCATTTCTCGAAGCTCAGGGACGACCTCCAGCTGGGCACCGGCGAGGCCCAGCACCACCTCCACCGGCTTGAGAAGGAAGGCGCTGTCGACTCCCGGAAGGACGGCGACTACCGGCGCTACTTCCCGGCCGACCAGTTCACCGAGTTCGAGCAGGTGACACTGGGCTACCTGCGGCGGTCGACCCCCCGCGGGATGCTCGTCGCTCTGCTGGAAGACCCCTCGGTGACGGCCTCGGCGCTCGCGACCCGGCTCTCGGTGTCACGTCCCACGATAAGCAAACACGCCAGGGACCTGGAGTCGGCCGGGCTCCTCACCCGGGACGACGGCTACGCCGTCGCCGAGCCCGAGACCGTCCTGACGCTCCTGATTCGGTACGCCGACTCCTTTGGCGACGGCGCCGCACGGCTGGCCGCCGACGCCGATTCGCTGCTGCGCTACGACCCCGATTAGGCGTCGACCATCCACGTCGTCGAGGAGGAGTAGCCCCACTTCTCCACGTCGACGCTGTAGTCCCCGTCCGCGATGGTGGTCATGTTCGTCCCAACTTCCTTGGCCGAGAGACCCAGCTCCTCGCCGATGAGCCGCGACTTGAAGTAGGTCTGCTCGTCGGCGTTGGTCCGCAGGTACTCGAGGATGCGCCGCTGTTTCTCCGAGAGTGGGCTGTCGGTCGCCTGTGCAGTTGCGCTCATGTACTCAGTAGTTCGAGCGAAACTCCCTTAGGGGGTTTGGTACGGTGGGTTAACCGACCGCTGTCTTGCGGTTTGGTCTCCCTACCACTCCCGTAGGCGGGGACAATCAGGGCCGCTGGGGCCCGGTTGGTACAGCGGGGAAACACGGTCGGCACGAGCGTCGGGTCACTTGTCCGGCAGTTCTTTAATCGTGGCCGGTCGTGTAGCAAGTGGAGGTCTATCACTATGGAAATCTCGGACGAACTGCTGTGTCTGTTCAGTGCTGACGTGACTGTCGAGGACGACCGGTATCTCGTCGAGGTGCCGCGGCGCGAGGTCGAGGCGGGTGCCATCGAGGCCGACGGGACATACCGGGTCGCTCTCATCTCCGCGGATATCGACGCCGAGGCCGACGAGAGTACCGACACAGAGACGCCGCCGGACCAGCCCCAGCCCCCGGTCGAACCGGGCGAGACCCGCTACGTCGAGATAGAGGACATCGGCAAGCAGGGCGACGGTATCGCCCGCGTCGAACGGGGTTACGTCATCATCGTTCCCGGTGCCGACATCGGCGAGCGCGTCAAAATCGAGGTGACGGAAGTCAAGTCCAACTTCGCCGTCGGCGAAATCATCGACGAGGACCTGTAGCGGGTCGTTCTCGGGGCACAGTCTCTCTCCCGTCCACGCTAAGGTCCCGCTTACAGTTCGCTGCCGTCGGGCCGTTTCTGCCCTTCCGAATCGTGGACGACGACGCCGTCGACATCCGTCGGCTCGTAGTTCTCCCTGACGCCGATGGCCTCCCGGAGCTCTCTGACCGCTCGCTCCTTGAGCGCCGCCGCTAGCTCTTCGGCTGCTTCCCGGGAGATGTCCCGTCCGAGTCCCTCACACTCGTGTGCGCGAACCATCCCCTCGGTGTCGACCGCTTCGCCCATCGGCTGGCTCGTCCCGCCGAGCGCGACGGAGAAGGGGTACGTCTTGCAGATGAGCGGCCGGTCCTCGTGGACGGTACAGGCACCGACACCGTCGGTCTCGTCGTAGAACGTACAGTCCCCACAGGCGTCGGTCTGGAGCGCCCACTCGAACGTCTCGCCCTGCGGGCCCTCGGGTGTCTCCTCGATGCCGTACGGCATCGGCCGGGCCACGTCGCGGAAGTCGTAGTCGCCCGCGTCCCCGGGAGCACCAGCGACCGAGGGCTCGCCGGAACTCGTTCCGGCGGCGTCCTGCAGTCGGCGTATCTCGTCGGGGAAGACGGTGGCGGTGTGGGGCTCCGACTCGCCGTCGCTGGCGTCGGTTTCTGACCCGCCACAGCCCCCGTCGTCGCTCTTACAGCAGGCTCCACAGCGCGTACACTCGAAGCCGATGGTCTCGATAGCGTCCGCGAGTTCCGCCACGTCCAGCTCGCGGGCGCGGTCGAGTTCGGTTTCGAGCGAGTCCATATCCGCTACTGGGCGCGGACGGACAAAAGGCGTGTGTCACGGTCGGCACGGCGTCGCCCGTGTTCCGTCCCACTGAACGGCCCCCTCGACAGCGAGCTTCTCCAGGTGGGCGACGACCGTCGCGCGAGCGAGGTCCCGGACACCGGTCAGGTCTTTCCCGTAGGCCCGGTCGAGTACGTCTTCGGGCGTCGTCGCGCCGGCCTCGACGGCCCCACGGACGCGCGTCTCGCGGTCCAGCCGATGGTCGAGGAGGCGTCGACAGGCGCTTCGAGGCGCTTCGATAGTCGGCCCGTGGCCGGGATACAGCGCGTCGGGGTTCCGGGCGTGGAGCCGGCGCAGCGACGAGCAGTAGGCCCGCATGTCGCCCGCCGGGGCGCCGACGACCACGCTCCCCTCGGCGACGGCCACGTCGCCGCTGACCACGCCGGCGTCGGTGGCAAAGCCCACGTGTTCCGGGGCGTGACCGGGCAGGTCCAGTACCTCGACGCCGTCATCGGCCGGAATCACCGTTCCCTCGGCGAAGGTCCGGTCCGGCGTGATGCCGGTGGCGCTTTCGAACGCACGGGTCCGTCCCCGACGGGCCCAGACGGTCGCGCCCGTTTCGCGGGCGTAGTCGGCGACGGCGCCGACGTGGTCCGGGTGGTGGTGGGTGACGGCGACGTGGGCGATGTCGGCGGCCCCGACAGCGTCGTCGAGGGCTGCTGTCCGTCCCGCGGGGTCGACGAGCAACGCGTCGTGGCCACCACTCAGATACGCGGCGGTCTCACCTGTCGGTGCGCGCGACTCGACGGGGACGTCTATCCGGCGCCAGTCCATCGGCCGGGCAGTCGCGGGCGACGCTCAAAACTCCGGCGAGTTAGGCTGTAAGAAAGTAGACCTGCTTTCGCGCGTCGGTGAAGCTATACCGGGAGTCGACGAGTTCGGACTCCTCCAGTCGGTTCAGCGCGTAGCGGACGGTTCGGTCGGGCAGCAGCGACGTCTCGGCGAGCTGGCCCTGCGAGAGGGGGGCGTCGTCCTCCAGTACCTTCGCGACGAGCTTCGCGCTCGGCGGCAGTTCGCGGAGCCGTTCCCGGAAGTCCTCTTGTGCGAACGCTGAAGCCGGCACATCCTCGGCAGTCGTACTCATACTGGACGACAATCCACTACAAGACGTAAAAGTTGGCTATATCCATGACCAAACAATACAGATACTATGATGTGTTTAATATCACCTTATACAACAGCCGGGTTTCGAAATTCCACCCGCCGGCCGGTGGGGCGGTCGTACCCGCCTGCCGAACGGCGATTCCAGTATCGTTTTATTCCCCCGGTGGGCACACTCGTGCGTGAAAGGGCAGGAGTGGTACCAGACCGACACCGTGGCCGAAGAGTACGAGGCCAAGCGGTTCTCCCGCGGCGGCCGTCTCATCGACCGCCGCGAGAAGGAGGCGGTACTCGACGCCATCGGCCCGGTCGAGGACAAGAACATACTCGAAGTCGCCTGCGGGACCGGCCGGTTCACCGTCATGCTCGCCGAGCGGGACGCCGACATCACCGGGCTCGATATCTCGGGCCCGATGCTCCAGCAGGGCCGCCAGAAGGCCCAGGCGGCCGGCGTCGACGACCACGTGGAGTTCATGCGCGGCGACGCCGCTCGACTGCCCTTCCCGGACAACCACTTCGATACCGTGCTGGCGATGCGGTTTTTCCACCTGGCGGACACGCCCGCCGCGTTCCTCGCGGAGATGCGCCGGGTCGCGAAAGAGCAGGTCTTTTTCGATACGTTCAACCGCTTCTCGACGCGGTCGCTGTACAACTGGGCGCTCCCGATGGGGTCGCGCCTGTACTCCCGCTGGGAGATAGACCGCCTGCTCGACGGCGCCGACCTCGAACTCGCCGAGGAGTCCCACGACTGGGTCCTTCCCTACGGCTTCTACCGGAAGATTCCCAACGAACTGGCCGCCTCGTTCCGTTCTATCGACACGGCTATCGGCGGGACGCCGCTGGGTGACAAGGTCGCGTCGGTCTCGTACTGGAACACGCACGTCTCGTCGCAGTAGCCCGGCAGTTTCTGCGGTCTTTGTCGTCTGTACCGCTCTAGTTGTCTGTGCGCACAGACTGTGCTGTCTCTCTGGGCCCCCTGCTGTCCCATCTCACGGTGGGCCGTAGCCCGCGAGCTTTATGCGGCTCCGGAGTCGAATCGTGGACTATGGAGCTATCGGTAGTGGTCCCGACACTGAACGGCCGGGAGGAGCTGGCCGGCTGTCTGGACGCACTCGCCGAGCAGGCGCCCGACGCCGAGGTC
>JBEQBH010000051.1:0-6892 GCA_041639955.1 Halobacteriales archaeon
GTACTCATGATCGTCATCACCGTCGGCGTCGCGTTTTTCGTCACGGGGAACACCGGTACGTCACTCAGTATCGGTGTCGCCTCGAACGCCATCAAGACGGGCACGTACTACGGCTACGAACGCCTGTGGGACAGAGTCTCGTGGGGCGTGGCAAACGACGGCGACTAACGGGCCTGTACGCCAGAGACGAGCCTGGAACAACTTCGCCGGTGTTTCTCCCAGTTCCACGAGGTATATGGTGACACCACACATGAACACGAGCATGGAGTTACTCTCGGAGTATCCGGTGCCCGAACACGCCCGTGAAGTCAAAGCCGAGGCCCGCGAGTTCGCCCAGGAACACATCGCGCCCGTCGCCGCCGACTACTACGAGTCGGGGGAGTACCCCTGGGAGGTCCTCGAAGCCGGGATGGACGCCGGCCTCGTCGGCCAGGACCTCGGTGAGGAGGTCGGCGGGAAGGGGTACGACCTCCAGCAGGTGCTTGCCATCGCCGAGGAGTTCTACCGGGCCGACGCCGGCATCGCCCTGACACTACAGCTTGCGAGTTTCGGTGCCGAGATAGTCGAGGAGCACGGCAGCGAGGCCCAGAAAGAGGAGTTCCTTCGCCCCGTGGCGGAGAACGAACAGATAACTGGACTCGCCGTCTCCGAACCCGAGACCGGCAGCGACCTCGCAGGGATGACCACCAGCGCCGAGAGAGATGGCGACGAGTGGGTCATCAACGGCGAGAAGTACTGGATCGGCAACGGCGTCGAGGCCGACTGGGTCACGCTCTACGCCAAGACCGGCGACGACCCGGACAACCGCTACGGCAACTACTCGATGTTCATCGTCCCCACGGACGCAGAGGGCTACCACGCCGAACACATCCCCGAGAAGATGGGCTTCCGGGCCTCGAAGCAGGCCCACATCGTCCTAGAGGACTGTCGCATCCCCGCCGAGAACCTGGTGGGTGTGGAGGGCGCCGGCTTCTACATGCTCGCGGAGTTCTTCAACAACGGGCGCGTCATCGTCGCCGGTCACGGCGTTGGCCTCGCCGCCGCGGCCATCGAGGAGGCTTGGGACTTCGTCCACGACCGCGAGGCCTTCGGCCGAACCGTCGACGAGTTCCAGTCCGTCCAGCACAAGCTCGCCGACATGCAACTGCAGCTCCAGTCGGCCCGGTCGCTGGCCTGGGACGCGGCCGAGCGCGTCGCCAACCAGGAGAACGCCGGTTACTGGGCCGCGCTGGCCAAGACCGCCGCGACGGAGGCCGCCACGGAGTGTTCCCAGATGGGTATGCAACTGCACGGCGGCCGGTCGGTGCTGCTCGAGAACCGCATCTCGCGGGTCTTCCGGGACGCCCGCATCCCGGTCATCTACGAGGGCGCAAACGACATCCAGCGCAACCTCATCTACCGTCAGACGCCCCAGTAGACCCGCAAACCGCACAAAGACGGGAAACGGGGATGGCTACGCCACTCCCTGCAGGTTACTCCCGAGGTTCGTGTCCGACCGGGGTGTCGGCTTCGAGATGTTCGGTGAGACGCCCGGGGTCCGCGCCGTCCGTCGCAGGACCGCCCTCCGCGGCTTTGATACGTTCGTCCTCACACTTTTGTCAGTGCAAGACAATTTTCTCTCATGGAGAATTTCCGCTGGCCACGACTGTCCGAAGACGAATTGACCGCGTTTCTCGGGAACGGCGGGACGGGCGTCATCTCGTTTTCGACGAGGAGCAACGATTCCCCGTACTCCATACCGGTGTCGTACGGGTTCAACACCGACGTGGAACACTTCCACTTCCGGCTCGCGTTCCCGCCGGGGAGTGAGAAGGAAGCACTCGTCACTCGGCCCGTTACTTTCGTCACGCACCGTCAAACGGACGAGGGGTGGCGCAGTGTCATCGCGACCGGTTCACTCGAGGACCTTACGAACGAGCCCCACGAGTCAAGCGCCATCCAGGAACGGTGGGGAGTCAATATCCCGCTCGTCGATGTCTTCGAGGAGCCGCCGGAGGACCTCACCCTCCGCCAGTTCCGCCTGGTTCCCGACCAACTCACCGGCCGCAAACAGGTCAGATCAACGGAGTGACAGTCCGCTATCCGCCGACTGCTGACGGCTAATCGGCGACTCCTGACACGCTGTACGGAGCCCCGGGACTTTCCGGCCGCTGGGGCCGCGCTACTGCAGCCAGCCAACACAACCAGTTCGGACCCATCCTTTTCCTTTCAGCCGCCCTACAGCCGATATGGAAGCCCCCGAAGTCACCTTCCTCGACCGCGGGACCGTCATGGCCGACCGGAGCTTCGTCGTCGACGGGACGAGCGTCGCGACGGCCTCGAACCGCGAGCCAGACCACACCTACGAGGAGTACGTCGTCTGGAACCTCGTCATCGAGACGCCCGGGCGAACGATACTGTGGGACACTGGCTCACATCCCGAGGCGGCCGACGGCTACTGGCCCGAGCCCCTGTACGAGGCCTTCGCACACGTCGACGCGGCCGGGCATACCCTCGAGGGCGACCTGGCCGACGCGGGCTATGACCTCGACGACATCGACGCCGTGGTGATGAGCCACCTCCACCTAGACCACGCCGGCGGCCTGGAGAGCTTCGCCGGGACGGACGTGCCCGTCTACGTCCACCGCGAGGAACTCCCCTACGCCTACTACAGCGCCAAGACGGACGAGGGCTCCATCGCCTACCTGGCCAGTGACTTCGACCACGACCTAAACTGGACGGTCGTCCAGGGCGACAGCTACCACCTGGCTGACGGCGTCGAACTGCTCCACCTGCCCGGTCACACGCCCGGCCTCATGGGCGCGCTCGTCGAGCGAGCCAGCGACCCGCTGCTCGTGGTGGGCGACGAGGCCTACGTGGAAGCCAACTACGCGGGCCAGTCGATGGCGACGAGCCTCCTGTGGAGCAACGCCGCCTGGCGCGAGAGCCTGGCCCGCTGCCGGGACATCCAGCGCGAGACTGGGGCGGAGATTCTGCTGGGCCACGACCTATCAGTGTTCGAGTCAGTGAGCGAGGGGGCGTAGCGTCAGCGTCTCCCCGTCGCGAGTGCGGACGGTCCAGCGGTCGTCGTCGCGACCGACGACGGCCCAGAGGCCAAACTGGAAGTGCAACTCGACCTCGACGGCGTTGACCCGCTGACCGGTCTCGGCGATGCGGTAAGCTTCGGCCCCGCTCACTGCTCGACTATCCCGTAGCGGCTCTCCAGATAGTCGACGATGTAGTCGACGGTCGCGGGGTCGTAGGTCCAGAAACCGTAGAACTCACGTGGGTCCCGCTCCTCCGCCAGGAGCGCGCACTTCTGGCTGGTCGCCCCGTCGCTCCCGTCGTCGAAGACGACGAACCACGACTTCGCTATCTCCTCGCTGCGGTCAAGGTGCAACCGGAACGAACTGTGGGCCGGCGGGTCGATGTCGGGCACCGCGTAGGCGTGGACGTCGACCGCCGAGTCGCCGAGTCGGTCGTACAGGTCGCGCTCGCCCTGCAGCGTCGACAGCGTCTGGAATCCGGCGTGCAGGGACCCCTGGCCGACCCGCCACGCACGGTCCTCGATCTCCCGGGAGGCCGCGACCATCCGCTCAATAGACCAGGAGGTAAACAGCGTCTCGTCCAGATGGTCGAGGAGACCGGCCGCGTCGTCTTCGCCCAGAACACGGTCGCGGTCCTCGAGCGAGGCGTAGAACGATTCGACGTCGGTCGCCGTGTAGACGCCGTCACCGTCCGAGAGCGTCAGGAACTCCCCTGGCCGGCCGCTACCGGTCGTCTCCCGGGCGACGCGGACGTTCCGGTCCGCGAACCGGTCCCGGAGGTCCTCGGCGACTGACGCGTCGGCGTTGAACACTGTCAGTGTTCCCTCGTGGGATTCAACGCCGGCGATGAGTTCGCTGAGCGACATTCGAACCGAGAGAGGTCTGGAACGGCATTAGGCCTTCCGGCGAGCGGGGGAGCCGGCGGGCGCTCCGCATTTCGGTCCACACCCACCAGCCGGGTTACCTATCCCAGTCCCGATATTTCCGGTCCAAAACCTTCGAATTGATCATCATCGTTGCTGCGGATCGGATTCCCTCGTCCGGTTAATAACGATTAATGGGCCTTGATATAGTGGAAAATCTTTAGTCGTGGCCCCCCAACCTTCCGGTACGGCACCACAGCTGGGGCCGAGGATTTCACAATGACAGACAATGAACTAATCTGGCGGATCGCTGGCGGTTCCGGTGACGGAATCGACTCGACCAGTCAGAACTTCGCGAAGGCCCTGATGCGCTCGGGACTTCACGTTTTCACACACCGGCATTACCCGTCGCGTATCCGCGGTGGCCACACGTACGTCGAGGTACGCGCGAAGGACGAGGATGTACAGTCACGCGGAGACGGTTACAACTTCCTGCTCGCCCTGGGTGACTCTTTCGCCCGGAACCCACAGGACGAGGCCTACTACGGCAAGGAAGAGCTCAAACCGCTGTACGAGAACTTCGACGACCTCCGCGAGGGCGGCGTCCTGCTGTACGACGAGGGGCTGCTCGACGAGGAAGACGTCGATGAAATCGAACTCGAAGAGGCCGCCGAGGAGAACGGCTGGCACGTCGTGCCGATGGACCTTCGCGGTATCGCGAAGGAACACGGCCGCGAGATCATGCGCAACACGGCCGGTATCGGCGCAACCGCCGCCATCCTCGATATCGGCACCGAGGAGTTCGAGGAGCTCATCAAGCAGAACATGAGCGGCGACATGCAGGAGGCGAACCTCAACGTCCTCCAGGACGCCTACGAGGCCGCCGCTGAACTCGACGTCGACCACGACATCGAGGTCCCCGAAGGCTCCCACGACGAGGAGCAGGTCATTCTCTCGGGCTCTAACGCTATCTCCTATGGCGCCCTCGACGAGGGCTGTCGCTTCATCTCGGGCTACCCGATGACACCGTGGACGGACGTGTTCACTATCATGTCCCAGCATCTGCCCGAGTTCGGCGGTATCTCGGAGCAGGTCGAAGACGAGATCGCCGCCGCGGCGCTCGCCCTCGGTGCGTCCCACACGGGCGTCAAGGCGATGTCGGGCTCCTCAGGCGGTGGGTTCGCCCTGATGTCCGAGCCCCTCGGCCTCGCGGAGATGACCGAGACGCCGATCGTGCTGGTCGAAGCGATGCGTGCCGGTCCCTCGACCGGGATGCCGACCAAGCCCGAACAGGCCGACCTCGAACACGTCCTGTACACCTCACAGGGCGACTCGGCACGGGTCGTGTTCGCGCCCGCGAACATCCGCGAGTGTTACACCCAGACCCGCGCCGCGTTCCGTATCGCCTACGAGTACCAGATTCCGGCCATCGTCATCTACGACCAGAAGATCCAGGGCGAGCTCCGGAACCTGCCGGCGAGTCACTTCGACGAGGAGCCAAACGCCGACCCCGGCTCCGTCCTCACCGAGGAGGAGATTCAGGACGCCGCCCACCACGCGTCGGGCAAGTTCCAGCGGTTCCTCCACGAGCCCGAGGACGGCTCGAACGTGAGTCCGCGCTCGGTCCCCGGCCAGAAGGACGGGCGCTACCTGGCGACCGGCAACGAGCACACGCCGGAGGGGCACATCAGCGAGGACCCCGACAACCGCATCGCCCAGATGGAGCGCCGTCTGAACAAACTCGACGACATCCGCGCGGACCTCGACGAGAACGCCTCCCACCAGACCTACTACGGGCCCGAGGACGCCGAACACGGTATCCTCGTGTGGGGGAGCCAGCAGGACACGGTCTTCGAGGCCGTCGACCGGCTCAACGAGGAGGGCCACAGTGTGAAGGCACTGGGCGTCTCCGACATGGCCCCGTACCCGGTCGAGGAAGTCTCCGAGTGGCTCGAATCCGTCGACCAGGCGCTGGTCGTCGAGATGAACGCCACGGCCCAGTTCCGCGGGCTGACACAGAAGGAGATCGGCAAGTACGGCGACAAGCTGTCGAGCTTGCTCAAGTACAACGGCAACCCCTTCGAGCCCGCCGAGATCGTCGACGGGTTCGAGTCGAGCATCAACGGCGAGGACCTCGCCGCGACCAACATGAAGTACCTGCCAGCGGCAGGTGACTAACCTATGAGTGCATTCAGCGCAATCGGCGACGACCGAGAGATAGACCGAGACGAATTTACGCCAGGCATCGAGCCACAGGCCACGTGGTGTCCCGGCTGTGGGGACTTCGGCGTCCTCAAGGCACTGAAACAGGCCATGCCCGAGGTCGGCAAGAACCCCGACGAGGTCGCCCTCTTTACGGGTATCGGCTGTTCCGGGAAGCTCAACAGCTACTTCAACAGCTACGGCTTCCACACCATCCACGGCCGTTCGCTGCCCGTCGCCCGGGCCGCGAAGCTCGCCAACCCCGAGCTAGAGGTCATCGCTGCCGGCGGTGACGGTGACGGCTACGGTATCGGTGGGAACCACACAATCCACACGGCCCGTGAGAACCACGACATGACCTACATCGTGTTCAACAACGAGATCTTCGGGCTCACGAAGGGCCAGACCTCGCCGACCTCGCCGAAGGGCCACAAGTCGAAGACCCAGCCCCACGGCTCGGCGAAGTCGCCCATCCGACCGCTCAGCCAGCAGCTCAACGCCGGTGCGACCTACATCGCCCGCACGGCTGCGGTCAACCCTAACCAGGCCAAGGAGATCATCGCCGAGGCCATCGAGCACGACGGCTTCGCACACATCGACTTCCTGACCCAGTGTCCGACCTGGAACAAGGACGCGAAACACTACGTCCCGTATACGGACGTCCAGCAGTCCGACGAGTTCGACTTCGACGTCTCGGACCGGAAGGAAGCCGCCGAGATGATGCGAAAGACCGAGGAGCGCCTCTACGAGGGCGAAGTGCTCACCGGTCGGATGTACATCGAGGACGAGCGCCCCTCCTAC
>JBEQBH010000052.1:0-6783 GCA_041639955.1 Halobacteriales archaeon
CTCGACGACGGCCTCGATGTCGTCGGATACCATTAGTCGTCACCCTCCGCCATCCACCAGTCGTCCGCGTGTTCGGAGAGGTTGGTTCGCTCGGTCGTCTGCCCGAGGAAGCTCTCTTTCTGTTGCTCGCTCTCGAACTCCTCGTTGAGGACGTTGTCCGCTATCTCCTCGACGTCGACGGCCGGCCCCTCGGCGCCCGAGGAGACGTCGACCGGAGAGGTGCCGTCCTCGCCGAACTCGAACTGGACGATGGTGTCCGAGGTGTCCCGGACGGTGCCGTCGTACTGCGTTTCGAGTTCGGACAGGGCGTTGATGAGCCGGCGCTGGAGGTAGCCGGACTTGGAGGTCCGGACCGCCGTGTCGACCAGCCCCTCGCGGCCACCCATGGCGTGGAAGAAGAACTCCTTCGGGCCGAGACCCGAGCGGTAGGACGATTCCACGAAGCCGTGGGCGTCCGAGGAGAGGTCGTTCTCCTCGAAGTGGCTCAGTGTGCGGTTCTCGTAGCCGCGGTTGATGCGTTCGCCCCGAACTGCCTGCTGGCCGACACAGCCGGCCATCTGGGTGAGGTTCAGCATCGAACCACGGGCGCCGGACTCGGCCATCACGACGGCCGGGTTGTCGTCGTCGAAGTGGTCCTCGGCGATGTCACCGGCCGAGTCGCGGGCCTTGCCCAGCGTCTGCATTATCTTCATCTCCAGGGTCTCGTCGACGGTACGGCCGGGCAGGGATTCGAGGTCGCCCGCCTCGTAGGTGTCGATGAGCTCCTGGACGCGGTCGTAGGCGTTCTCGATGGCCTCGTTGATCTGCTCTTCGGCCTCGCGCTCGATGGACTCGTCGTCGATGCTGATGGAGAACCCGAAGTGCATAATCGAGCGCATCGCGAGCACCGAGACCTCGTTGACGAAGATGCGGGCTCGGGTCTTGGAGTAGTCCTTGGCGATGGTGTCGACGACCTCGCCGCCGAAGGCGCCGACGCCGTCCTCGTCGATGGTGCCGGAGAGCATCTGGCCGTCCTCGATGACGACGTTGTCGCCGGCCGAGGAGGTGAAATCGAGGTTCAGGTCGTCGGGCAGCAGTTCGGAGAACAGCGAGCGGCCGGTCCAGTAGGCCTCGCCGTTCTCGTCCTCGCCGTCGGGGGCGGGCAGTTCGTCGATACGGGTCGCCCGAAGCATGTCCAGGGCCTGCGTCTCGTTGAACTGCGGGTTGGTGTGGGTCAGCAAGTAGAGCCCGCTGATGTGGTCCTGAATCGCACCGATGATGTTCTCACCGAAGCGCGGCGAGAGCATCTGTTCCTGGACCCGCATCAGGACACGGGCCTCCGCACGGGCCTCCTCGTTCTGGAGGGCGTGCATGTTCATCTCGTCGCCGTCGAAGTCGGCGTTGTAGGGCGGACAGACCGTCGTGTTCAGCCGGAACGTCTTGTACGGCATCACGACCACTTCGTGGGCCATGATGGACATCCGGTGGAGCGACGGCTGCCGGTTGAAGACGATGATGTCGCCGTCGACGAGGTGACGGGACACTTCCCAGCCGGGCTCGACTTTCTCGGCGAGTTCCTCGCAGTTCTTCTCGGTGACCTTGAGGCGCCGGCCGTCCGGCCGCTGGACGTAGTTGGCGCCGGGGTGGGCCTCGGGGCCGTTGGCGACGTAGCGGCGAGCCTCGTCCAAGTTGCGCTCGTTGACGTTCATCGTCTGGGTCATCTCCTTTGCGACCCGGTCGGGGACACCGACCTCGTTCAGCGAGAGGGTCGGGTCCGGCGAGATGACCGTACGGGCGGAGAAGTTCACGCGCTTGCCCGAAAGGGAGCCACGGAAGCGCCCCTCCTTGCCCTTCAGGCGCTGGGACAGCGTCTTCAGGGGACGGCCGGAGCGGTGTCGCGCCGGCGGCGTGCCCGAAATCTCGTTGTCCATGAACGTGGTGACGTGGTACTGCAGCAGTTCCCAGAGGTCCTCGATAATGAGCTGTGGCGCACCGGCTTCGCGGTTCTCCATGAACCGCTGGTTGATGCGGATGATGTCCACCAGCTTGTGGGTGAGGTCGTCCTCGCTACGCTGGCCGTTGTCGAGCGTAATCGAGGGGCGAGCGGTGACCGGCGGTACCGGCAGCACGGTCAGAATCATCCACTCCGGTCGGGAGCGGGCGGGGTTCATCCCCAGGACTTCGATGTCCTCGTCCGGGATGTCCTCGAACCAGTCCCGGATGTCGGAGGGCATCAGCTTGTTCATGTCCTCCTCGGTCAGGTCCACCGAGAGGGCCTTCTCGATGGCCCGGCGGTCCTCCTGTCGCGGGCGGAAGTCGCCACTGACTATCTCCTGGACCCGGCCCGGGTCGATACCCGTCTCCTCGGCGAGGTCGGTCGGCGCGATTCGCTCGTCGGCCTCCTCCATCGCCTCGGCGATGAGGGCGGGGTACTCCGCCGAGAGCACCTGCTGGACCTCATAGTAGGTCGTCGGCTTCTCGTGTTTGATGTCGTACTGCTTCTCGCCGCAGAACGGGCACGTGTCCTTCTTGCGGGCCTGACGGATAGCGGCCTTGGTCACGTCGTTGAGGTCGCGGCCGAGGTCCCGCGTCCGGCTGAGCCGGTCGCGGAACTCGTCGCGCTCGGCCTCGTCGAGACAGAGCCGGGAACACTCCCGGCAGGTGCCCCGAAGCAGGCGGCGGATGAGCTTCGCGAAGCCGACATGAATCACCGGGGCGGCAAGCTCGATGTGGCCGAAGTGGCCGTTACACGACCCGCTGTGTTTCCCGCACGTCTTACACTCCAGCCCGGGGTCGATGACGCCCAGACGCGGGTCCATCAGCCCCATGTCGATGGGGAAACCGTCGTCGTCGTAGGTGTCGGCCGTAATCACTTTCGTGGCCGACATCTCGCGGTACTCTTCGGGGTCCATCAGCCCGAAGCTGAGTTGCCCGATCTCCTGTGGTGTTTGCTGTGAACTCATACTAGACTGCGTCCTCCAGTTCGATCCGCGGGGCGATTCCGAGCGCCTTCATCTCGTCGAGGAGGAGCTTGAACGCGTAGGACATCTCCACCTCGTGGATGTCGGTCTCCTCCTCGCAGTTGGGGCAGTAGACACGCCGCTGTTCGACGTTCTCGACGGCGGTCATCCCACACTGCCCACAGACATTTATCCACTCGCGGTCGGACTCATCGAGCAGGCGCTCCTTGAGCGCCATCGCCGCGCCGTGCCCGATGAGCACGTCCCGCTCCATCTCACCCACGCGCAGGCCACCTTCGCGGGCCCGGCCCTCGGTGGGCTGGCGGGTCAGCACCTGCACCGGCCCGCGCGAGCGGGCGTGCAGCTTGTTCGAGACCATGTGGTACAGCTTCTGGTAGAAGATGTCGCCGACGAAGATGTCGGCCTCAATCTTCTCGCCGGTGACGCCGGAGTACATCGTCTCCTTGCCCGAGGAGTCGAAGCCGTGTTCCTCCAGGGAGCCACGGAGCTGTTCCTCGTCCTCACCGGTGAAGGCGGTCCCGTCGACGCGCCGGCCTTCCAGCGCGCCGACCTTCCCGCCGATCATCTCCAGGATGTGACCGACCGTCATCCGCGACGGCAGGGCGTGTGGGTTGATGACGAGGTCCGGGACGACGCCCTCCTCGGTGAAGGGCATGTCCTCCTGGGGCGCGATGTGACCGACGACGCCCTTCTGGCCGTGTCGCGATGCGAACTTGTCCCCGAGTTCGGGGATTCGCTCGTCGCGCACGGAGACCTTCGAGAGCTTGGAGCCGTCCTCACCCTCCATCAGGGTGACCGTGTCGACGACGCCGGATTCGCCCGAGCGCATGGTAACGCTCGTCTCGCGGCGCTTCTGGGGCGACAGGCCGCCCATGTCGTCCGGCTCTTCGAGGAACCGGGGCGGGCTGGTCTTGCCCAGCAGGACGGCGTTCTCGCCGACCTGTGTCTCGGGGTTGACCAGTCCGTCGTCGTCGAGGTGGGTGTATGCCTCCTCACCGCGGGCGCCGCGCACGTCCTCGTCGGGCATCTCGAAGCGGTCCTCCTGACCGCCGGGGTAGCGCCGCTCCTCGCCCTCGTAGGTCCGGAAGAAATGGGAGCGCGCGAGCGCGCGGTCGACCGACCCCTTGTTCATGACGAGTGCGTCCTCGATGTTGAACCCCTCGTAGCTCATGACGGCGACGACGAAGTTCTGTGCGGCGGGCCGGTCGTCGTAGCCAATCTGTTCGGTGGTCTGGGTCTTGACCATCGAGAGCTGCGGGTAGTGCAGCAGGTGCTGGCGCGTGTCGGGCCGGATGCGGTAGTTCGCGCTCGGCAGCCCCAGCGACTGCTTGATCATCCCCGACCCCATCGTAATCCGCGGGCTGGCGTTGTGTTCGGGGTAGGGAATCATCCCTGCGCCGATACCGAACATCAGCTGCGGGTCCACTTCGAGGTGGGTGTGGTTCTCGGTGAGTTCGTCCTCGTCGACGCCGACGAGGATGTCCTCCTCTTCCTCGGCGTCGATGAACTCGACGAGGCCGCGCTCGACGAGTTCCTCGAACTCGAGGTCGCCGTTCTTGACGGCCTCGACCTGTTCGTCGGTCATCAGCGGCTCGCCGTCCTCGACGACGAGCAGCGGGCGCCGCGCCCGGCCGGCGTCGGCGTTGATGATGACCTCGTCGGTGCGTCCTTTGACCGAGACGTTGACCATCTGGGAGACGTCCCCCCGGCGTCGGGCCTGGCGCACCTGTTCTGCGAGCTGTTCGGGGTCGGGATGTGTCCCGACCAAACTACCGTTTACGTATACCTTGGCTTCTCGGCTCTGACTCATGTTAGTCGTCCGCGGGCTGCTGTTCTATCGATTCGATACCGGGGATGCCCTGGACCCCCATGTCCGAAAGTTCCTGCTTCAGTCCCTGTGCGTCCTCTACGTCCTGGGAGAGCTCCATGGCCTGTGCGAAGTTCTTCACGAGCCCACAGTTCGGGCCCTCCGGCGTCTCGGAGGGACAGATGCGACCCCACTGGGTCGCGTGCAGGTCCCGCGCCTCGAAGTGGGGCTGGGAGCGGCTGAGCGGCGAGCGCAGTCGGCGGAGGTGAGAGAGCACCCCCATGAAGTCCGTCCGGTCGACGAGCTGGCTCACACCGGAGCGGCCACCGACCCAGTTCCCCGTCGCGATGGGGTGTTCGAGCCGCTCGGTCAGCACGTCCGAGCGAACGACGGTAGAGACGGAGAGCTGCCGATTTCGCATGTTCGCGCGTTCGAGCTGGTACTTCACGTCCCGGGCGAGCTTGTTCAGCGCGGTCCGGAACAGGTCGGTCATCAGGTCGCCGCTGACCTTCAGGCGCTTGTTGGCGTAGTGGTCCTTGTCGTCGGCCTCGCGGCGTTCCAGGGCGAGTTCGAAACACGCCTCGGCCATCCGGCAGAGGTAGTAGGCCTTGTTGATGCGGACCTCCTCTTCGTCGACACCCTCCTCGTGGAGGTGGGGGAGGAGGTAGCGGTCGATGACGTAGTTCGCCCGCTTGAGCTGGTAGTTCTTGCCCTGGCCGGAGGCGACACGCTGACCAAGCGTCTCGATGGCCTCCTCGGTCGTCTGGACCTCGGCTTCCTCCAAGTTCTCCAGCATGAACTTCACGATTTCGGGGTCCTCGCTGACGCGGTGGACGATCTCCTCGTCCGATTCGAGCCCGAGGGCCCGGACCAGCGTCACGAAGTCGATAGAGCCCGAGACGGAGGGGAACGAGACTTCGAGCAGCCCGTCCCGCGTTCGCTCACAGAGGACGAGGGCGCGGTAGCCACGGCGCTGGGAGAAGGTCTTTGCGACCTGGACCTCGTCGCCGTACTTGGTGTCGTACTCCGCGAGAATCTTGTTCGGTGCCAGGTCCTCGCTCGTCATCAGGACGCGCTCGGAGCCGTTGACACAGAAGTAGCCGCCGGGGTCGGCCGGGTCCTCGCCGATGTCGATAAGCTCTTCCCGCGAGAAGCCGGCAATGTTACACTTGTTCGAGCCGACCATGATCGGCATCCGGCCGATCTTGGTCTCTGTTCGGTCGACGACCTCCTCGGGTTCCTCCTCACCGCCCCGCACGATGGCCATCTCCATGAACACCGGCGCGGAGTAGGTGATGTTGCGGAGGCGGGCCTCCTGGGGATAGAGGAGTTCCTCGCTCCCGTCGGCCTCGCGTACCCGCGGCGTGACGACGCGGACATCGCCCAGTTCGACCCAGACGGGCTCTTGGCCTTCCTTGTCGCCGATGTCGGTGTCGATGGTCTCTTTCTCGTCGACCACCTGCTGCATCCCCCTGTCGAGGAACGCGTTAAACGAGCGGAAGTGGTGTTCGGCGAGCCGTTCCTTCGCGAAGTACTCACGCGATATAGCGCGTCGGTCCTGTGTGTCCATTATTCGACCACCAGCCGATAGACGACTGCGGTGTCGGTTGTTCGGGAGTCGCGTTCGATGCGGATGACATCGCCGACCTCCGCGTCGTCCGGGAGCCCGGGGTCGGCGCGTTTGATCTTCGGGAGGTCAGTCTTCTTGATGTCGTACTCTTCGAGCACTGCTTCGAGGTCGGCCTCGTCGACGACGCTGTGGTCGGGAACGAGGTCGTGTTGACTTACATCTACCATGTGTATGTGCGTGCGTGGGGCCTGTGGCTGGAGAAGGTGGCTGTCACGAGATACTACAGGTCGCTATAGTCGGGACCCTAATAACACTTACCAACTTGGCCTGCAGTAGCTACTGGCCCCCGACCCACTGTGAGGGGAGACGAGCTTGCGTTACCTCGGCGTTCGGTCAGGCAAGATATAGGCGTTTGGGTCCCGTCAAGTGGACCCATGCCAGAGCGC
>JBEQBH010000053.1:0-6751 GCA_041639955.1 Halobacteriales archaeon
GTCGGGGTCCCGGACGAGGACACTGACCTCGTGATCGGCGGCACGGAGGGCGGGGACGAGATGGCTTCCGACGAACCCCGTCGCCCCGGTCACGAGAACATGCATGTCACCGACACAGGGCGCAAGGGGTTAAAATCCACCCCTATCGGCGCAAACGCCTTCCGTCCGTCGCCGCTACGCCGTGTATGGCCTCGGACGCCTGTGACGGCTGTGACGACTCGGTGTCCATCGGCGGCGGCATCGCCAACATCTGGACACAGGAGAGCCGTCCGACCGACGGTATCATTCTCGAACTCAGCGACGGCACCGAGCACCTGCTGTGTTACGACTGCATCGACCGCCTGCCCGACGACCGCGAGGTGCGGGCGGCGGACGTCGACGCGCTGTAGCCGCCGTCAGGCGCTGTCGGCGGTCGCGTCGCCGTCCCACTGACTCACCCGCTCGGCGAGGCGTAGCCGGCCGTCCCGGTGGCGGACGTACGCGAGCATTCCCAGCCCCCCGAGCGCCGCGGCGACGGTGTGGAGCACGCCGGTCTCACCGAGCCAGAACGCCGGGCCGGCGATATCGAGGCCGACGAGTTCCGGCGTCTGTTGTGAGACGCCCAGCCCGAACACCGCGCTCATCGTGAAGTTGTAGAACGCGTGAAAGCCCACCGGGAGCGCGAGTTCACCGGTGACGACGTACACGCAACCGAAGACGAGTCCGGCCAGCAGGTAGTAGCCGTACTGGCCCGGGTCGGTGACTTTCCCGGCGTGGAGGGCGGCGAAGACGACCGAACTGGCCACCGTCGCGACGCCGACCGCCGCCCACTGGGGCAGGGAGCCGCCGCTCCCCTCGGCGAGGTTCTTCAGCATCGCCCCGCGGAAGACGAACTCCTCCCACGCCGCCGCGACGGCGACGTACGCGAACACGAGGAGCATGGCGGCCGGGAACGGGAGAGCGCCGGCTCCGCCGGCGAACCCGGTGACGGTCGCCCACCCGGTCGCCAGCGCGACGGCGAGGACCACGGCGTTGACCGCGGTCGCTATCGCGGCCCCGGCGCCGAACGCGTGCCACCACTGTCGGTCCAGCGCCAGTCCGTACCCGGCGACGGGCCGCCGGTCGAGCAGTATCGCGCTGCCGAGGACCGAACCGACGAGGACGGCACCGAGCCCGACCGCCTCGGCCGTCTCGACGACCGGGTGGTCGAACCGCGCTCTGAGCGCGGGCTGGAGGGCGGCGAGCGCCAGAAACGAGACCACCAGCGGCACCAGCGCGCGAAGCGGCGCTCGGAGCCGGCGCTTGCCTCGGTTCCACACTGGCCAGACGAGCCACCGGAGCGCGGCCGATACGGCTCGGCCGCTGTCGAGTCCGTCGACATACACCTTCCGACGGCTCCCCGGGACGTACCGACCGCCGTACAGCTTCTGGCCCGGAAGCCGGTGCGGGATTTTTATTCCCGGGGGGTCGGTGGTGAGCGTATGGACGGGGACGGCGACGCCGAACTCCTCGCGTTACTCGACGACGAGTACGCGCGGGCCATCCTCGCCGAACTCACCGTCGAACCGATGTCCGTCTCCGAACTCTGTACCGCCTGCGGCATGTCCGACGCCACGGCCTACCGCCGTCTGGAGCGGCTTCGGGCGGCCGACCTCGTGGCCGAGCGACAGGCCATCGACCCCGACGGCCACCACTACAAGCGCTACGTGGCGACCGTCGAAGACGTGACCGTCACCTTCGCCGAGGGGCGCTACGAGGTAGTGGTCACGCGCGACAGCACCGACCCGGCCGACCGCTTTACCGACCTGTTCGAGGGGTTGTCCTGAGATGTTCGGGCCGCTGTTGCAGTTCCGCGCGACCGGGGCCGCTCCCTCGATAGCGGTCGTCGTCGTGGGGCTCTCGGTGCTCTCGCTGGGCCTCTCACTGGTCATCGCCGCGGTGCTCGTCCGAGGCTACCGCCGCGGGCCCGGCCGCCGCGGGATGCTGTTGCTCGCGGCTGGGTTGGTCCTGTTGACGACCGTCCCGGAGCTACTCCGGATTGCTCTCCCCTCGGTCACCGCGGTCGGCGTCGTCGGCCGGTCGCTGGCGGTGAGCGGGTGTGAACTGCTGGGGCTCGGGGCTATCCTCCGGGCGGTCTACGGGGGGTGGTCGCGGTGACGGCCGTGGGGCTCTTGCTCGGTGACCTGCTCACGCCCGAGGCTATCGCGTGGGTCTCGCGGGCGCTGACGGCCGTCGTCGGCCTGTTCGTCGCCCTGCTGGCCTACCGCGGCTTCCGGCGCAACGACGCCCCGAAGATGGGGGCTCTCGCCGTCGGCATCGGCCTGCTGACCGCCGGCGTGTTCCTCGCCGTGGCGCTTGCCGACCTGGTCGGTGCCGGGACCGGAGTCGTCCTCCTCGCTCGCGGTGCCGTCACCGTCGCGGGACTGGCCGCGGTGCTGTACGCGCTGGTCCGCGCCTGAGACGGCGCCGCGCGGGCCGCCTTTCACACCCCAGGGATGCCGAAGGCGTCGGCCGAGATGCCAAGCACTGCGAGCCCGTAGAGGAGCAACACCGCGACGAGCCAGGCGACGAAGGCGATGCCGAGCGCTGTCCCCCAGCTTCCCGGGTACTGCCAGTTGATGACGCCGACCCAGGCGGTCAACATCAGAACTGGGCCCAGTAGCGGAATCCAGCCGAAGAACACGCCCACCAACGCGTAGACGAGCGCGCCTATCAGCGCGGTGATGGCCGCCCGCCGAAAGCCCGTGTCCCGGTCGACGAACACCTGTGCGCCAAGCGCTATCGCCGCCGTCCCGACGAGCAGGCTCACGAGGAAGACGAAGACGCCGCTGACGATAGACTGCGTCGCGACCGCCCCCTGCAGGACCGGGCTAGCCAGCGTCCCGGCCATCACTCTGACCGGCTCTCCTCCGGAGCGCCTCCATCGGCCGCCGCCTCCGCCGTCGCCTTCGTCGGCGTCCACCGGAACCGCAGCTCTAACTCCTCGATGTCTTTCCGGAGCCGGCGGGACCGCTCGGTCACGGTCGCCTCCGTGGCGATGCGCTCGGGCGGTGAGAGGCGGACCTGTTTGTTCCCGATATCGACCTGGATGCGCGCGCTCTCGGCGTCCAGTTCGTCCGCGATGGAACGGAGGAACTCCGCCGTCTCCGCTCTGGTCAACTCCGTCTCGTGACTGGTCGTGTCTGCCATCGTACCAGCGGCTACGAGCTGTCAGCTAATTAACACTGCGTTCGGCGGAGGTGGGAGCGCGTCCGACGAACGACGCCGTCGCTCGTCGGTGAACGTCGATAAAACAAAGTATCAGATGTGGTCGCTAACGCGACCGGAAATCCGAGTTAGTTGCGGACGACGTTCGTCGCGCGGGGGCCCTTGTCGGCCTGTTCGATGTCGAATTCGATCTCCTCGCCTTCTTCGAGGTCCGGACCGCCAACGTCCTCCATGTGGAAGAAAACGTCCTCGTCCGCGTCCTCAGTCGAGATGAAACCGTAGCCGCCTGTGTCGTTGAAGAAATCAACCTTACCGTTTGCCATTACAAACAATTGTACAGCCGGTGGACGTATAAGGCTACTGAGAGTCGCGCTACCACGACCGTGTGGGTGTGAACACGACCCGTGTGGCTACTCGTCGGTCACAGGGGAGCGCCGGCGGCGTGACAGAGTCCTCCGGTTTGTTATCGCTGGGGGTGTAACACGGCACACCATGGGACCGGGGCCGACACGACGGCGGACACTGGGCGCGTTCGGCGGGAGCCTGTTGACCGCGCTCGCTGGCTGTCTCTCCGACTCTGCTGTCGACCGCCGGTCGACGCTTGCTCCCTCGGACGGCCGCCCCGGCGACGACTTCGGCTGGGACGTGGCCCTGACCGACCGATGGACGCTCGTCGGTGCACCGGCGGCCGGCGACCGGCGACAGGGGTGTGCCTACCTGTACGACGCCGACACCGCGGGCGAGCGGCGTCTCACGCCCGAGACCGCCGCGGGGGAGTTCGGCGGTGCGGTCGCAGTCGACAGCGAAACCCTCGCCGTCGGCGCGCCGGCGACGAACGACCCCGATGTCGATGGCGCGGTCACCGTCTTCGCCAGGGACGACGACCAGTGGCGCCGTGAGACACGACTCGCCGCGCCCGACACGGCGCGAAGCGAGGGGTTTGGCTACGACGTGGCGCTGTCCGGGCGGCGGCTGGTCGTCGGCGCCCGGGCGACGGACCTGCCTGGGGCCACCGACACCGGCGTCGCTCACGTCTACGAACAGGCCGACGGCGGGTGGACCCACCGGACGACGCTCACGCGGCGGGCCCCCACTGCCTACGCCTACAACGGCGGAAGCGTCGCGCTCGACGGCGGGACGGCGCTGCTGGGCTCGTTCCTGGCAGACGCCGCGGCGACGGACGCGGGCACTGCGACGGTGTTCGATCGGAACGGCGGTTGGGGCCAGCAAGCCACGCTACGGGCACCGGACGCCCGACCGGGTGACCGCTTTGGCAACGCCGTGGCGCTGGCGGGCGACCGTGCACTGGTCGGCGCCGTCGGCCGCGGAGGCGGCCCGGATGCCAGCGCTGACCACGGCGGTGCGTACGTCTTCGAGCGCGTCGACGGCGGGTGGACCCACCGGCGGACCCTGCCCGCGCCCGAGAACGACCCCGATGCCGCGTTCGGCGTGGCCGTCGCACTCTCCGGTGACCGGGCGCTCGTGGGGGCTTTCTCCGCCGAGGGCACCGGGCCGGGGCGTGCGGTCCTGTTCGAGCGCGGCGGCGACGGCTGGACGGAGCGTGCGACGCTTCGCCCCGCTGACGGGGACCCGGGTGACGGGTTCGGTAGCGCCGTCGCACTGGCCGGCGACCGGGCAGTCGTCGGGGCAGTGAGTGACGGGGCCGAGGGCGCTGGGACGGCGACGCTGTTTGCCCTGTAGCGACTGGAAAGGTTTAGGCCCACCCGCACGTTGCCTCTTCTCGTGTACCCCGCGCGGATTCCAGACGAGTTCCCCGCCCCCAGCCACAGGGGCAACCAGAAGCAGGCACTCGCCGACATCCGCGCGGCCTTCGAGGGGGGCAAGGACGTGGTCCTGGTTCGAGCGCCGACCGGGAGCGGCAAATCCCTGCTCGCCCGGTCCATCGCGGGCGCGGCCCGCACTGCCGGCGAGGCCGCCCCCGAGCAGGTCGTCGACGCCTACTACACGACGCCGCAGGTCTCACAGCTCGACGACGTGGCCGAGGACGCGCTCTTGGAGGACCTCTGTGTCATCCGCGGGAAGAACAACTACGACTGCATCCTCCCCGGCGAGACGGACACGCCCGTCGACCAGGCCCCGTGTGTCCGCGAACGGGAGTTCGACTGCCAGGTGAAACACCGGTGTCCGTACTTCTCGGACCGGGCCATCGCCTCGAACCGCCGCATCGCGGCGATGACGCTCGCGTACTTCATGCAGACGGCCGGCAGCGACGTGTTCGGCAAGCGGGACGTGGTCGTCGTCGACGAGGCCCACGGGCTGGGCGAGTGGGCCGAGATGTACGCCACTATCGAGCTGTCGCCCTCGACGATTCCGTTTTGGAACGACCTGGATATCCCCGACCTGGACGGGCTCGACGAGGCCGTCTCCTTCGCCGAACGCATCGAACACGTCACCGAGCGCCGGGTGAAGGAGCTGCGGGGCAACGCCGAACTCTCCCCCGACGAGGTGGCCGAACGCGACTCGCTGAACAAGCTCCGGAGCGACCTCTCGTGGTTCCAGGAGGACTACCGCGACCCCGAGAGCGCGACCACGTGGGTGGTAGACCAGAACGGCGGCGAGGGCGCGCCGGTGACTATCAAGCCGATGAACCCCGAGAAGTACCTCAAACACACCGTCTGGGACCGGGGGAACCGCTTTGCGCTGCTGTCGGCCACGATACTCAGCAAGGACGCCTTCTGCCGGAACGTCGGCCTGGACCCCGCGGACGTGGCCCTCGTGGAGGTGGGCCACACCTTCCCCGTGCAGAACCGGCCGCTGTACGACATCACGCAGGGGAAGATGACCTACGAACACCGCGACGACACCCTGCCGGACGTGGCGCGCGCCATCGTCCGGGCGATGGCCCGTCACCCCGACGAGAAGGGGCTGGTCCACTGTCACTCCTACGCGATTCAGGAGCGACTGGACGAGTTGCTCACGGAGTTTGGCGTCGGGCCCCGCGTCCGGAGCCACGACACCGAGGACCGCGACGGGGCGCTGTCGGCCTGGAAGCGAAGCGACAACCCCGACCTCTTCCTCTCGGTGAAGATGGAGGAGGCCCTAGACCTCGAGGGGGACCTGTGCCGGTGGCAGGTACTCTGCAAGGCCCCCTACCCCAACACCCGCGATTCGCGCGTCGCACGCCGGTTGGAGGACGGCCAGTGGGGCTGGTACTATCGTACCGCGCTCCGGACCGTCATCCAGGCCTGCGGTCGCGTGGTGCGTGCGCCCGACGACTACGGCGCGACCTATCTGGCCGACTCGTCGCTGCTCGACCTCTTCGAGCGCGCTCGCACCGACATGCCCGACTGGTTCGCCGACCAGGTCGACCGCCTCTCCGAGCCCGACCTGCCCGACTTCTCCCCGGACCGGGCGCTCACCGGTGTGTCGGCGGGGACGAAACGGCGCCGCGACCGCTCGAGTTCCCGGTCGAGCGGCAGCCACCCCCTCTCGGACGTCTGGGACTAAGAGAACGGGGCGGCACGACCGCTCGCGGACCCGGTCGAGCGGCGGCCGCCCTCCGTGACTAGATGAGGAACGCCGCGCCGTAGATGAACGACGACCC
>JBEQBH010000054.1:0-6736 GCA_041639955.1 Halobacteriales archaeon
CCCAGACGACCGTCGTTCCGGCGGGGTGGCACAGCCCGACGGGGGCGTGATTCGCCGCGACAGAGACCAGCGCGCCCGCTCGCTTCGCCCGAACGGGACCCACGAACAGCCCGGTATCGAGCGCCACGAGGTGCCCGGCACAGTCAGTGTGGGCGACTACCACGAGTACCACCACGCCGACCGATGGAACGCGGCTGACACCCCCCTGCGTGGCGACGCTGACATCGACTGGCTCGCCAGCGACGAGTGGCTCGCCTACGACGTCTACATCCAGGCGGCCGGGACCTACGAGCTAGCGCTTGGGGTCGCGGCGGCCGACAGCTTCGGCGGCGGCGACCTCGGCGTCGTGGTCGACGACGACCCGCTCCGTCGGGTCGCGTTCGACGCGACGGGCGGGTGGTACGACTGGGAGGTGGTGACGACCGAAATCGAGCTCCCCCGGGGCCTCCACACCGTCCGGCTGGTCGTCTTCGAGGGTGGCTGGAAGCTCAAACAGCTCCAGTTCCGCTAGTTCAGAGCCAGAGCAGCTGGGCGTGTCGGGTCCCGTCGACGTCTAAGACGTTGTCCTCGTCGATGAAGCCGTGTTCGACGGCCACGTCCACGCTCTCGGTTCCGACGATGTTGGCGACGCTACACCGCGCGAGGCTGTCGACGACCTCGGACTCGGAGACCGTCTCGCCGCCGTAGAACTCCTCGCTGACCGTCAGCGAGACCGGCCCGTCCTCGAAGGTCTCGCCCATGACCTCGGGGTCGCAGACGGAGACGAGCAGTCCCTCGTCGGTCTCGCGCTCGTTGAGTATCATTCGAGCAGCTGCTGTTCGGCCTCGTCGCGCATCTCCTCGACTTCCTCTGCCAGCTCCTCCGCCTTTTCGTACTCCTCGAGCTCTTCGAGCGCCCGGGCCTTCTCCTCTAGCACGTCGGCGTTCCGGAAGCTGAGCCGAATCGCGTTGTCGAAGGCGTCGACGGCGTCCTCGGCGAGCCCGCGCTCAAGCAGGAAGAAGCCGCGGTTGTACCACGCTTCGCCAAAGCGCGGGTCGATTTCGACCGCCCGCTCGGCGTGTTCGAGGGCCTGCTCGGTCCGGCCCGATTCCCACAGCGCGTACGCGAGATTCGTCTCGGCGGTGGCGGCGTGGTCCGAGTTCTCGTCGAAGGTCAGGGCCTCCTTGTAGGCCCCGATGGCGGCGTCCCACTCCTCAAGCTGGGCGTGGGCCGCGCCCTTATTCGTCCAGGCCTCCTGTTTGAGCCGCTCGTCCTCGGTGAACTGGGCGACCCGCTCGAACGTCTCGGCGGCCTGCTCGTGGCGGTTGATATGCATGTACTCGAGGCCGACGTCGAGCAGCTGCCCGGCGTCGACGGCGTCGGAGGAGACGCTGCGCCGGTCGAGCAGGTCGGTAAGCACCCGTGAGTCGACCGGGTCGACCTTGTCCGGGTCGACCTCGAACTCCGGGGGCTCGAGGTCGAACCCCTCGTACGTGTCGTCGAACCCCTGCCCCTCCGAGAACTGATGGTCCTCGCGCTCGCGGTCTGTCATTACCCTTGATTGACGGTCAGGCGGGTTAAGGGCTACGTCCCTGACTCGCTGGCGCTTCCGTCCGCGTCCGTCGACGCCGATTCCCGCACGAAGACGAGACTCCCGGTCAGATAGAGGAGCGCGCCAAGGGCGAGCAGGAACCCAAAGCGAGCGGTGTCAAGGCCGGCGATTGCCCACGTGGCGACACCGATGGCGGCGACGAGGACGGCGGTACAGCGGCGAACGGTACGCCGGAGGAGGGCAACATCGTCCATACCGAATCCACGAGCCGACGAGACTAAAGCGTAGGGCCAAGTGCGAGCGCCGCGTACAGCCGGCCGTGAAACGACTGTTCGTCAGCGTCGACCTCGACGGACTGGCCGACGCGGTGCGTGCCGTTCAGGAGCCGTTCGCGGACGTACCCGGGCTCCGGCTCACCGACCCCGAACAGGCCCACGTCACGCTGAAGTTCCTGGGTGACACCGACCCCGGGCGCGTCGACGATGTCGTGGCCGAACTCGATGCCGCCGTCGGTGACAGCGGCACCGGGCCCTTCGGGGCTCACTTCGGCGGGCTGGGCGTGTTCCCGTCGCTCGACTACATCAGCGTCGTCTGGGTCGGCGTCCGCGACGGACGGGGCGACCGCGAACTGACGGCGTTGCACGAAACCATCGAGGACCGCACCACGGCGATGGGCTTCGAGCCCGAAGACCACGACTTCACCCCCCACGCCACCGTCGCCCGGATGGACCACGCCGGTGGGAAAGCCACGGTACAGGACCTCGTCGAGACCACGGACCCCGACGTGGGTCAGCTCCGAGTCACCGAGATTCGACTGACAGAGAGTATCCTGCGCGAGGACGGTCCCGAGTACCGTACCGTCGGTACCGTGTCGCTGTGACCGCCAAGAATCGGCTCTAGGTCGGCCAAAAACAATCAGAAAAGTGATAATTCTTATGCGTCCGAGCGCCGTAGAGCGCGCATGGTCGTCATCGAGAACGTCGCCTTCGTCTTCGTGGCCGGGCTGTTGACGGCGCTCGCGACAGGGCTCGGTGCGGTGCCGTTCTTCCTGGTCGAGGAGTTCTCTGACCGATGGAACGTGTTGCTGTGGGGGCTCGCCTCGGGTATCATGGTGGCGGCGTCGGTGTTCGGGTTGGTCCGTGAGGGGCTGAACTACGGGTCGCCGATACTGCTGGTTCCGGGCCTGCTCACCGGCGTCGTCCTCGTGGTGGTCGGTCACGAGCTGCTGGAGGGGTACGACCACGGCCCCGAGAAGTTCGAGCAGGCCGACTTCAGGAAGCTGGTGCTCATTCTCGGTATCCTCACCGTCCACAGCTTCCCGGAGGGGGTCGCCGTCGGCGTCTCCTTTGCCGAACTCGGGTTAGCGGGGACCGACCCGGGTGAGACGCTCGCCGTCGCCGGCGTCGCGGTCCCGCTGCTCGCGGTGTTCATGACCGTCGCTATCTCGATTCACAACGTCCCCGAGGGAACGGCGATAGCCATCCCGCTGCGGTCGCTGGGCATCAGCGAGCCGAAGATGGTGTGGTGGGCCGTCTTCTCTTCGCTGCCCCAGCCCGTTGGCGCGGTCATCGCGTACTACTTCGTGACGCTGGCCCGGGAGTTCCTCCCGTTTGGCTTTGGCTTCGCGGCCGGGGCGATGATATACCTCGTGGCCACCGAGTTCGTCCCCGAAGCCCTGGAGTACGGCCAGTCCCTCGCAGGCGGCGGCAAGCGGGAACTGCTGACCGGTGCGGTGGCCGGCGCGCTCGCGATGGTCCCGCTCGCGTTCGTCTAGAGCAGTGACCGCTTTTCGATTACCTTCAGGTCCACGAAGGCCTTCAGCGGGTCGTCGAACTTCTCGACGCGGTTCTCCATCCGGTAGCTGGAGTGGTCGACGGCGAAGTAGTACGGGCCCGCGCTCTCGACAGACTGGCGGCCGCCGTCGTTGTCGGTCGTCGCTTCGTAGAGGTCCTTGCCCTCCGCCGGCACCGCCGCCTGACTGAACTCGCCGTTGCCCGGCGGCGTCGCCTCGGGGTCGTCGCCCTTGATATACGCGTTGTACTGCTCGAAATCGCTCTCGCTGCTGAAGAAGTAGACGTCAAAGGCCTGCTCGGCCCGGACGATGTACTCGATGGCCCCGCCCGCCTCCGAGAGGTCCGGGATCTCCGTCTTCATCCACGCGTTGCCCGGCTCAACGGTGACGTCCTGCTGGACGCTCACGATGACCTCGCCGCTCCCGCCGAGACAGCCGGACCCGGCGACTGCTAACCCCGCTCCCAACGTCTGTAGTACGGACCGACGGTTCACACCTGAGTATCTTCGAATTTCCTCACTTAGTTCTATCCGCCCGTTTACAAACCATGATAACGAAGGGCGCGGCGGGCGGCGAGTGGAAAAGGAAGGAATTTAAGCCGTGGCACAGAAGGTCCGACACCATGAGCAAGAAGTCGAAGGCCAAGAAGAAGCGCCTGGCCAAACTCGACAACCAGAACAGCCGCGTCCCGTCTTGGGTCATGCTCAAGACCGACCGCGAAGTCCAGCGCAACCCCAAACGGCGCCACTGGCGCCGGGGCGACACTGACGAATAATGAGCGCCGGTGACTTCGAGGAGCGCGTCGTCACGATTCCGCTCCGCGACGCGAAGGCCGAGCCGAACCACAAGAAGGCCGACAAGGCGATGAACCTCATCCGCGAGCACCTCGCCCAGCACTTCTCCGTCGAGGAGGACGCCGTCCGCATCGACCCCTCCATCAACGAGACGACGTGGGCCCGCGGCCGGTCGAGCCCGCCGAGCAAGCTTCGCGTCCGCGCCGCCCGCTTCGAGGAAGAGGGCGATGCCGTCGTCGAAGCCGAGACCGCGGAATAACCCTTGCTCCGCGCGGCATTCTCCGGGTCGTCGTACGTCGGTGTCTTCGCCCGAGCGACCGATGACTGCGTGCTGGTCCGCCCCGACGTAGACGAATCGCTGGCCGAGGATATCAGCGAGGAACTGGACGTGCCCGCTATTCCCACGACGGTGGGCCACTCCGCGACGGTCGGCGCGCTGGCGACCGGAAACGAGAACGGGCTGCTCGTCTCCTCGCGGGTCCGCGACCGCGAGATAGAGCGTATCCAGGACGTCGTCGACGTGCCGGTGACGGAACTGCCGGGTCGCATTAACGCCGCCGGCAACGTCGTCTGCTGTAACGACTCGGGCGCGTACGTCCATCCCGACCTCTCACGGGAGGCCGTGCAGGCGGTCCGCGACGGGTTGGACGTGCCGGTCGAACGCGGCGTTATCGCTGGCGTCAACACCGTCGGCACTGCTGCCGTCGCCACCGACAGCGGCGTCCTCTGTCACCCGAAGGCGACCGACGGCGAACTCGACGCCCTCGAAGAGCTACTCGACGTGCCGGCCGACATCGGCACCGTCAACTACGGCGGTCCGCTGGTCGGCTCCGGCCTCGTGGCCAACGATTCGGGCTACGTCTGCGGCAACGACACCTCCGGCCCGGAACTGGGCCGCATCGACGCGACGCTTGGCTACATCGACTGAGACGGCGGGCCGACTTCTCCCGCCACTTGGATTCCCGACCGCGAGCGGTGCATGGCGTCGGATCCGAGTTACTGAGAGTCAGACAGTCCCGGCCGGCTCCCCTCGACCCACGGTCCTCGCGGCGCCTCCGGTTAGCTGGCCGCCCCTTTCGGTCTGCCCGTAACTTGCCCAGCCGATGTGGGTGGGACTTTCCGGCTGTCTGAGTCCAACGTGCGTGACTAAACACCACTCTCCGATTAATGTCAACATTTATCATGACAGAGCGCGGACGTAGATACATGTCAGAGAAAGAACCAACAGCGGTCGAACCGAAGCCGCTCGTCTGTCGCCGGTGTGACTACGCGACGGAGGTCCTCAGAACCTCCTGTCCGATGTGTGGCGGTGACATGATATACGCGCCCGAGTAGCGCGGCAGTGCCCGCGTAGATACCGCGTCACAGCGACGCGAGCGTCATCGCGTTCAGCGCGACCACGGCCAGCGAGATCCCGACGAGCACAGCCATCGCCCGTCGGTCGTCGAACCGGGTCCACGTGACGACCACGATAAGTAAGGTGGTGAACTTCAGCAGGCCGATACCCGGCGTCCCGTAGGTCTCGATGAACGCCCTGGCGACCGCGTTCCCCTCGCTGAGCCTCCGGCCCGTTCCGACGACGGTGGTCACCACATCGAACACCGACGACAGGATGACCACCGACCACAGAACCGTATGCGATTCCGAGAGCTGCCGCTCGCCCGGGAGCCACCCACCGCCACTACCGTCCACCGGCGGGCTGTCGGACCCCACTGTGTCCCTACCGTCGGCGGCGGCCGACATAAGCGCTGTCGCCCCGAATTCCGCCGCTATCCCGGACTCCGGCGGGACGGAGGAAAAACACCGAAGGGGAAGATACTTCCCTGTCCTGCCCGCACCGGAGGGTATGAGCACGTACACTGTTCGCGGTAGTTTCCCGGCCCGAGACGGGCCCCAGCAGTTCGAGAAGGAGGTCGAAGCGCCCAACGAGGACGTCGCGACGGAGCGCGTCTACAGCGACTTCGGCTCCCAGCACAACCTCAAGCGCACACAGATCTCCATCGACGAGGTGGCAGCATGATGGGCGGTGGCGGCGGTGGCGGCGGCGGTATGCAGCAGCTCCAGCAGGAAATCGAACAGCTCGAAGAGGAGATGCAGGCCATCGACGAGGAGGTCGAGCGCCTGCAGGAGAAAAAGTCCGACATCGACGACGCCATCGAGGCCATCGACGTGCTGGAGTCGGGCTCGACGGTGCAGGTCCCCGTCGGCGGCGACGCCTACGTCCGCGCGACGGTCGACGACATCGACGAGATAGTCGTCTCCCTGGGTGGCGGCTACGCCGCCGAACGCGACCAGGACGGCGCCGTCGAGACGCTCGAAACCAAAAAGGAGACGCTCGACGACCACATCGAGGGACTGCAGGACGACAAGGCCGAAGTCGAGGGCGAGATGGACGAACTCGAACAGCAGGCCCAGCAGATGCAACAACAGCAGATGCAGCAGATGATGCAACAGCAGGAAGAGCAGAGCGACGAGTAAGGTCCCCATGTTCGACGGACTGAAGGACAAGCTCAGCGGCTTTACCAGCGACGTCGAAGAAGACGTCGACGAGGAGGCCGTCGAAGACGATGTCGAGGACGAGACGGCGCCCGCCGACGAGGGGGCCGTCGAGGCCGAGTC
>JBEQBH010000055.1:0-6658 GCA_041639955.1 Halobacteriales archaeon
ACGAGACGGTGTTGGTACAGTACAACGACCGCGCGCCCCAGCACCTCTACCCGAAACTCGACGACCGCGGGTACAGCTACGAGACGGTCACGCAGACGGGCGTGACGACGACGGTCATCTGGACCGAGAGATGACGGAGGGGCTAGAAGGGCCCACGGACGCCGGCGCAGTTCGCGACGAGCGGGTAGAGCAGGCGCTTTGCCGTCTGCACACCGACGGCGAACTCACGGCCGAACAGCGGGCGGCCGTCGAGCGACTGGCCGACCGCCTCACCGACGAACTCCTCGGGATGTTCGAGACGGCCGAGAAGGGGCCCGACGCCGACGACAGTGCGGCCGAGATACTGCTGTGTTCGGACTAGGACTTCGCGAGCGTCACGAGTGCCCGTGAGGCCGTCAGAGCGTAGGGGGAGATATCGCAGTCGCCGTCGAAACGGGCTATCTCTCCGGCCTGCAGTGTCTCCGTCTCGTCGTCGAGTGTCAGTTCTATCTCCCCCGAGAGGACGTGAAAGACGACCGCCCGGTCGGGGTGGGAGTGAGCGGGCACGCGCTCGTCGGCCGCCAGTGCGAGGAGCACTGTGCGGGGCTCGCCCTGGAAGAGGGACTGTCGGCCCGTCCCCTCGATGTCGAGCTTTGCTCGTTCCACAGTCACTGTTTCGGGAGCGTCGCCACGAACTCGTTTGCGCCCTGGCGCTCACAGCTGTAGTTGTCGGCGTCGAAGGCCTCGACCTCTGCCTGGAACTCGTAGAACAGCGGCTTGGGGTCGTGGTCGTTGACGATTTCGAGGCGCTCACCGCTCGCTAACTCCTCGAACGCCGAGTGAATCTTCGGGTGTCGCTTCGACGGCGGCACGTCACGCAGGTCGAGCGTCGTTGCTGGCATACATCGGCGTTACTCGCCGCCGGCTGAGTGTCTTCGGGCGAACACGTTCGGGTCGGTCTCGCTCCGGGTCGAACGTCCCCTCGGCGACGCCCCGGGGGACGGGCTCGTGGGCCGCCTCGCCCGACAGTGGAGCGGTGACGAGCGTGGCCTCGAGTTCCGTCTCGTCGCGGACCCGTCGTCGGCCGAACGGCCCCCTGTTGTGCCGAACACGTTCGGGGACACGGATAGCCCTCACCGCCACATACCGTCGGTTATGAACGTCCCGAACCCGTTCGCGGCCGACGGCGACGACACGTTCGACACGTACGACGAGTTCGTGCCCGATTCCGTCCCCGAACCGGGCCCGTTCATCGCCGACCACGACGTACTGACCGGGGCTGACCACCTCGCCACCCACCGGCTCGCACACTCGCTGTTCGAAGAACGCGGGGTGTACGACATGACCTTCGGGTACAACCTGGCGCGGCTCAACGTCGACCGCCGACACCCCGACGCCGGGTTCCGGTACGCTCGGGAGGCAAACGACGCCGTCCTCCGTGCGGAGTTTACCCCGACGACCGAGTTCTGCCCGCAGAGCGACACGCTCACCGTCGGAGCGACGCGGGCGTTCAACGGCGAGTCCCACCGCCACGAGTACGACCTCGTCCGCGTCCGCGTCGCGCCCATGCACCAGGAGGCGACTGCGATAAACCGGAAGCTCAAACAACAGGAAGCGGCGCTTCGGGAGGGCGAAGACGCCCCGGCCGGGGCCGGCGGTACCCTGTTTTAGTCGGCGTGTCGTATCCGGACGCGCCACTCGTCCGCGGTGACCTGCTCGCGCTCGTACTCGAACCCGCGGGTCGTCAACACGTCGTACAGCGGTTCCGGCTCGAAACTGTTTATCAGTTCCAAGGTCGCGCCCTCGTCGAGTTCATCCAGGGCAGCGACGATATCCCCGAACGGCTCTCCCTCGGTGTCACGGACGTCCAGTACGGTGTCTGCCGTCATGTCCGACGTATTATCGGTGTCGCCGAGTAGCGGTTTCCCCGAACACGTTCGGCTCACGACACCGATATGTCCCCGATTATCTCCCTATTTACGTACTCCTTGATTATGGCCTCCTCCGCCCGGTGGAGGGTGTTCGAACAGGTGGACTTCGCGATATCGATTTGCGCTGCGAGTTCGGTCAGCGAACACTGGCGGGGCGTGTCGTAATAGCCGGCCTCGACCGCCGCCTGGATGACCTCCTGCTGTCGGTCGGTCAACAGCCGCTCCTGGTCCGGCTCCTGGCGGATGTATTCGACCGAAAAAGAGATGCCGAACTCGTCCAGTTGCCCGCCCAGCTCCGAGAGCTGTTCGGTCGGGGCCGTCACAGACCACGTCACCTCGCCGTCCCTGATGTCAAACGGCATTTCGAGGGGGACGTTCGACCCGCGCGCCGGCAAGAGTAAGAGGGGGTCAGCGGTCTCGAACTGCACCAGCGCCTCGTCGTCGCGCCGCTGGAGCGTCTCGATGTCGGTGACGTCGTCTTGCTCGCTCATCGACGCCACGACTGCGTCTGTCGTCGGACCGGTTATCTCCACCAGTCCGACCCCCGACAGCCCGTCCGGGATGGCCGCGAGCACGCGGATGCGGGTCTCGGGATAGCGCCGAGTTATCTCACCGAGCCAGACCTCCTCCGGCACAGTGAGTCTGAGTTTCGCATGTGGCATACGTGTCCGTAGTCGGTCCGCGATACCGTTAATGTCCCCGAACATGTTCGCCGACACTGGCCCCACTGTCCGGAACATTGGCCCGGATGGGGCTATACCTGCAACTATGGAGACCGTCACAGTAACTGAGACGCTCGACGCCGACATCGACAGGCTCCGGGACGCGATAACAGACGTCGGCCCGTTCATGCGCGCCGCCGAGTTCGACGACGTGACCGTCGAGGGCAATATCGTCCGGATTACCAACCACGTCGGACTCGCGACTATCGAACTGGAGCTGGAAGTCGTCGAGGACAGCGACGCGGTACTCGTCTACGAGCAACGCGACGGTATCTTCGAGGAGATGGTGACCCGGTACACGCTTCGGGAGACCCCAGACGGGGTCGAAGTCCAGGCCACCACGGAGTTTGCGGTGCAGGCGCGGCTCGTCGGTCCCGTCCTCGACGCCACCGTCGTCTCCCGCCAGCGCCGGCGAGAGCTGCGGGCCCAGTTCGACTATCTCGCGACAGTGTCGGAGTAACGAACATGTTCGGCACACGGGCTACACCGTCGCGCGCGGAACTAGCCCGTATGACCGCACACTCCCACGACTCGGTCGAACCGGTGACCGACCACAGCCACGACAACTCGTGGTCGGCCAACCTGGAGAAACCCCAGCACGCCGACGACGAGGAACTGGTCCGCTCGCAGGCGGAAGCGGCCATCGAGTGGACGGTTCCGGGCAACCACGTCAACCTCGTCACCCACGCGAACCACGGCCACCCCGAGAGCTATCTGGTCCCGCATCTCGACGCCGTCTACGGCGACGACATCGACACGGAGTACGTCAAGCAGTGTGGCTGTGGCGGCCACGTCACCCGCGTCCACGTCCGCTGAGACGGCCGATACACCGTTCTCTCGACTCCCGCAGTGTCCCCGGAGCCACCGCGACAGCCGGTCAGCCCGGACGGGGTGGAGTAGATGACCCGAAAACGAGGACGACACCGACCGCGGACGGCCCAGCCGTCGGCGACTACTGGTTGTAGCCGGCGTACTCCATGAGCTGTTTGAACACGTCCGTGTCCATGGCGGATTTATAGACGACACCGGTGAGCATCCCGCCTGGATAGAACGACCCGTTCATGACGTGGTTGACCTTGTGGCAGTGCATGAGATAGATACCGGGGTCCGCATCGGCCGTGAACTCTATCGTGTGTCGTTCGGCGGGGGCGATGTTCGTGACGTCCATGTCGTGTCGCGCGGCGTCCGGAATTGTCCCGCCGTCCTTCTCGACGCGCTGGAACCGATGGTTGTGAATGTGCATCGGGTGGGACATGTATCCGCCGTTGACGAGGTGGGCACGAACGGTATCGCCTTGCTCGACGATGAGCGGCGAGCCCTTTTCGGGGTGTAGCGTCCGTGGCGCGCTCTTGCCGTTGACGGTGAAAACGTCGGGGTTTCGATTGCCCGACTCGTAGGTGAAATCCGACTTGCCGGCCCACTTCTTCGGGACCCGCGAGTCCCAGTCTTTGACAGTCAGGAAGTACTCGCGGTCGGCCGGTTCGTACCCCTCGGGGTCGACCCGGTAGATGCCGTACATCCCCATGTCGATGTGGCGCTGGGTCTGGAAGTGACAGTGATAGAAGTGCGTACCGGGGACGTTGGCCGGGATTTCGTACGTGTGTTTCTCGCCCGGCGGGACCTCGATGCCCGTCGTCGTCGGCACGCCGTCGTTCTTCCACGTCTTCTGGACGCCGTGGAAGTGAATCGTGTGTGCCCGGCGGCCGTTACTGTTGTCGAGCGTCACCTCCATGTCGTTGCCCTCCGTCGTCCGGAGGACCGGCCCCGGGACGCTCGGGTCGTTGTCGTCGGCCTGCCACGCCCAGACACGCGGGAACTCGACGGGACCTCCCATCGTATCGGTCGGATGGGCGGCGTGTCGAGCCTGCTGGGTCTTCATCGTCACCTGTCCGCCCTGCTCGTCGACGTTGACGACCGATGGCGGGCTCGTGTAGGGCAGGTCGTCCGCGTCGTCCTGTGAGCGAGCCGGAGTGTTCGTGGCCGTGGCCGGCCCGTCGGAGCCGCCCGTCGAACAGCCCGCAATCGCCGAAAGGCCAGTTGCGCCGGTTGCTGCGATAAATTCCCGCCGCGACAGTCCCGTGCCAGGAGCGCCGAAACGTTTGGTCATGATACAGTCTACGCTTCACAGCGCACCGATATAGGGGGCCCGCGGATTCCTAATCCGCGGGACGGCACCTGAACATGTTCGGCGACAACCCGATACGTATTACGGGGAAACCTCCGTGGTTCTGTTCGGAGCCCGCCACGGAGAAGCGGCGGCCGGCGAGCGGTTGGACTCACCCGTCGCCGTCGCGCTACAAACGGAAACCGTCGCCCCCGCTGGTAGCGTCGTGACGGCAGAAGCAGACTCACTGCCTTCGGCGGGCACGGAGACCCGTCCGAATAGCCGCCCGCTATCCGTCAAACGGGACCGGATAAATGTCGCGACGCGCTCTGCGGAGCCGCCGCGAGCGGTCGTGGCTAGGGAGACCACCGGGGGCGGCCTCGACCGTAGCTCTCAGTCGTCGTTGAGGACGCCCTCTGCCACGGCCATGTCGTCGACCGCGGGGTCGTCTTCGGACTTGCGGAGGACGAACCGCTTGCGCACGAGGTCCGCAGCGTAGATGACCGTCCCGAGGATAAGCAGCGTGTCACCGGGGAGCCGGGCCCAGAACAGGGTCTGGATGAGCGGCTGGTTGTAGAAGGCGAGGCTTCGCCCGGCGGCGTAGCTCCCCGTGAACACCGCTTCGAGCTGGAGGAAGCCGACGGGGAGCACGGAGACGAACACCATCAGCGCGAGGCCGACGTTCCAGCACCAGAAGGCCGCGCGGAGCCACGACCCGTCCCAGCGGCCCGGTTTGATGGATATCTGCAGCATGTAGGTGACCATCCCGAGCGCGAGGAAGCCGAAGGCGCCGAACATCGCCGCGTGAGCGTGACCGACCGTGAGGTAGGTGCCGTGCTCGTAGTAGTTGATGAGCGGGAGGTTAATGAAGAAGCCGAGCACGCCGGCCCCGACGAAGTTCCAGACGCCGCTGGCGATGATGAACATGAAGGGGAGCTTGTAGGGGAACCCGCCGGTCTCGGACATCGCCCGGTACTGGCCCAGCGCCTCGTAGAGGATAAACACCAGCGGGAGCAGCTCAAGCGTCGAGAACACGCTCCCGATTGGGACCCACATGTCGGGCATGCCGACCCACCAGTAGTGGTGGGAGACGCCGATGACGCCCGTACTCATCACCAGCAGGGCCTGGAGCATGACCGCCTTCTCCGCGCTGCGGCGGCTGAGCAGGTTCATCGACACCAGCGTCAGCCCGACGATGGCGACGATGAAGAACTCGAAGGCCCCTTCGACCCACATGTGGACGACCCACCAGCGCCAGAACTCCGTGACGGCGATGTTCGTCTCGGGCGTGAAGAAGAACCCGGCGGTAAACAGCAGGGCGATGGAGCCACCGGCGTACAGAATCATGTGTGCGAGGCCGAACACCGGCTCGCGGTCCAGCAGCGGCTTCAGGCCTCGAATCGAGAGGACGGCCCACAGGCCAAAGCCCACGAGCAGCCCGGCCTGCCAGACCTTTCCGACTTCGAGGTACTCCAGCCCTTCGTTGCCGAACAGCCACCAGAGGTCGCCGAAGTAGCCGTGTGAACCGAGCCAGATGCCGCCGAGGCCGCCGACGGTGACGACGACAATGGCCCCGAGCAGCACGTCGATGTACGTCGACTGCCGCTTTGGCTCGTGGCCGGTCAACAGCGGCGGGAGGAACAGCCCCGCGCCGAGCCACGTCGCCGCTATCCAGAGGATACCCAGGTCGATGTGCCAGGTCTTCGCCATAGCGAAGGGGAGGATCTGGAGGATGTGAACGCCGAAGATCTTCTCGATGCCGAAGAACCCGGCCCGTTCGATGTAGAAGTGCGCGAGCAACCCACCGAGCAACACCTGCGCGAGGAACAGCCCGGCGGCGACCGGGATGAACCGCAGGGCGGCCCGCTGGCTGGGGAAGATGCTCACGTCGCCCGGTTCGGGAACAGAGAGGTCGGCGGCGG
>JBEQBH010000056.1:0-6584 GCA_041639955.1 Halobacteriales archaeon
TCGACGCCGAGGCCGGGGGGACTGTTTCTGTGGGGAACGGGTGAGATGTGTAGCTGACACACCACTGGCTGAGCGGTCCCCACCGTGGGGCAGGTGTCAACTCCGACTGGGTGCCCGGAGCGATGCGGGACAGTTCACCACGGCTGGAAATGTGGGAGCGGGATAGCCGGCAGCGGGACACCGAGTGCGGCCAGTCCGTGCTGGAGCGGGATATACCCCAGGACGACGAAAGCGACACCGAGCCCCCGGTGGAGCCACTGCCGACTGTCGACGTCCAGCCCCTCGAACACCGTCCCGGTCACGAAGACTGCCGGCACGGTTCCAAGTCCGAGCGCAGCGAGCGCCGCCGCCCCACCCAGCGCCGACCCCTGCACGAACGCGTACAGGTACGCCGGGTACAGCAACGGACACGGCAGGAATCCGTGGACGGCGCCGAGGCCGGCGATGCGGTAGTCGCCGACCCACTCGTCGACGCGGGCCAGTAGGGCGTTCCGGACCGGGGTCGTGACCCGGTCGATACCCGGTATCGGAACGGTCCGCACGTCGTTGCCGATGACGTAGCTGCCACCGACGACGGCGACGGCGAGTCCCACGCCGATACCCGTCACGGCGCGGACTTCCGTCGCTACGAGGGTTACACTCCGGAGGCTCACGAAGGTGAGTTGGCCCGCGAGGCCGAAGACCCCGCCCAGCAGGGTGTAGGTTCCCGTGCGTCCGAGGTTGAACACCGCGTGCTGTCGTATCTCCCGGAACGAGAGGAGGTCATCGCGCCCGCTCTCGCTCATCCGGTCGGCGTAGATTGCGACCAGCGGCCCGCACATCCCGATGCAGTGTGCGCCGCCGAGCAGCCCGACGAGTGCCAGCACCGGCAGTCCGAGCGTCTCCGTGCCCAAGAGCGGATTGGCCGGCGTACAAGACTGCATCGGTCAGGTCGCCCCCTCGACGATACGCCTGCTGTCAGCGGGCACGCGCTGGTGGTCCGGAGGGTCGGTCCGTTCGACAACTGGAGCCCGGACAACGGTTACGGAGCGGCGTCGGAAGTCGTAGCCCGCTAGCCGGTCTGACTCCGCGGCGTCGGGACGCGTGACTGTCACGCCGCGGTTCCTGTCGACGACCCCGAGACCGGCCGGGAGAGAGCTCCGTCGCTGCATGGTCGTCACTTCCTGGCTTCCGGAGGTAAGCGGTCTGGTGGGGCTCTCGAAACGGGACGACAATCGTACCAGACCGACTTTCATCGTCGCTGCAGGATATCCTGCATGGGAGACAGACAGATGACAGCACTCGACAGGCGAACCATGCTCGCACTGCTGGGGAGCGGTGCCGCCGGGGCCCTCGCGGGCTGTGGCGGCGATAGTGGCGATGGCGGCGGTAGCCCCACGCCGACGGCCGATACCGTGCCCGGAGAGTACCGGACAGCGGAGGGTCTGGGGGGCGGACAGCGCGACCCCGAAGCCCTCTCGACACAGAGCGCCGTGAACTACCAGTCCGAACCCCAGGGCGAAAAACAGTGTTCGGGCTGCAGCTACTACATCCCCGACAAGAACGGCGACGGACTCGGCGCTTGCACCATCGTCGAGGGGACCATAGACCCCAGCGGATACTGCACGAGCTACGTCGCCCACGACAGCGGGACCGACGACGGCGACTCCCGCTCTGCGGTCGCGGTCCCCGACGACGCACAGTGTGCCGTCTGTGAGATGATGGCCGCAAAGTTCCCGGAGTGGAACGCACAGGCCGTCCACGCCGACGACACCCGGGCGTTCTTCTGTACGTCAGGCTGTGCGACGACGTACTACGCCGTCACAGCGCAGTTCGCGGAGACCGACGCGGACATCGCCGGCCTGTGGGTCAGAGACCTGAACTCGCGGGCACTCATCGACGGAACAGCAGCGTACTACGCCCTCGAGACCGACGCTGACCGGTTTGAGGACCCAATGCGGGTCAATCCCGCCCCCTTCGAGGCCCGCGAGGACGCCGTTGCCTACGTCGGCGAAGTCGACTCCCTCACCGAGGACGACATCGTCGAACTGTCGGCGTTCGACCGCGCGCTGGCCGAGCAGTACCGCGGTCGACTGATCGAGTAGCCGGGGGCTCGCGACCGTCGACGTCGAAGCGCCGGCCGACGCGCTCGCCGCACCCTTCTGTCACTACTAGTCCGGCCGGTCGGGGCGGCGCTGGTGTGACGCGACCAGCCCGAGGAAGTTCGGGAACACGGTTCTCGCCGCGTCGGCCGCCGCGACTGACTCCTCGGTGAGCGTCGCCCGCACCGAGGCGAGCCGGTCCGCCGGAAGGTCCTTGTTGCCGATGACCCATTCTGCGGTCTCGCGGTCGTACTCCGGGTGGAACTGGACGCCATAGCGGGCGCCGAGTCGGAACGCCTGTATCCCGCGGTCGTTGCGGGCCAGTTCGACCGCGCCCGACGGGAGTTCGGCGACCCGGTCCGAGTGGGTCTGGAAGGCGGTGAACGACGCCGGCACATCCGCAAACAGCGGGTCGTCACCGCGCCGGTGGACCGTCCGGTAGCCCAGTTCGTGCTCGGCCATATCGACCACGCGCCCGCCCAGCGCCTGCGCGAGCAGTTGGTGGCCCCAGCAGATACCGAGCGTCGGCACGTCGGCGCGGTGGACCTCCCGGACCCAGGACGTGAGGTCGTGAATCCAGTCGCGGTCGTCGTACACCGAGGTCTGGGAGCCGCTGATGACCACGCCGTCGTACGGCCGGTCGGGACCGGCCGGTCGCGGTGGCACCCGGCCGTCGCTGGCCTTGTACACCCGCGTCTCGGCGTCGAGCGAGCGAGTCAAGTTGCGTTCTGCGGGCGTGTCACCGACCGACGCGTCGACGACTGCGATTGTTGTCTGGTTCATAATCGTCTCAGTGCTGCGCACGAAAGCCCGTGCGCGTGGCCGCCGCTCAGACCAGAAGCTGGATGTCGGACTCGGCCATGTGCTGCAGCGCCGTGGCCGCGCCGACGCCGACGGTGACGTCGTCGTAGAAGTCGTCCTCGTCGTAGTCCATCAGTTCGATGGTCATCTGACAGGCCTGTAGCTCGACACCCTGGTCCAGGGACAGGTCGATGAGCTCCTCGATGGTCGCCGTCCCGTTCTCGTCGATGCGCTTTTCCATCATCCGCGTCGCCATCCGGTCCATACCGGGCAGTGCGGCCAGCGCGTTGGGCATCGGCATGTTCGGGTTACCGACGGCCGAGAGCTGGAGCTTCTCGGACTTCTCCTCGTGGAGGATGTCAAGCCCCCAGAAGGTGTGGAAGACGACCACGTCCCAGCCGAAGGCCGCGGCCGTGCTGGCAAGGATGAGCGGCGGATAGGCCATGTCGAAGCTGCCCTGGGTCGCGACGATGGTCATCTTCTTTTGCTCGTCGTCGGCCTCCAAGTCGGCGACGGTCTCTTCGAGCTCTTCGATTCGAGCCTGGAGCTGTGCTTCGGTCATGGGCTCGTCGTCGGCGGTCGAGGATGTCTCCGTGCTCATCTCAGTCGGTCTTCTCGACGTAGTGTTTGTACACGTCGCCGTCCTCGACCTGTTCGAGCAGTTCGACGCCCTCGGTCCCTTTGGCCCAGCCGTCGATGTCGCTCATGCTCCCGCTGTCGGTCGAGAGCACCTCGAGGACACCGCCTTCGGGGAGGTCGTCGATGGCGCCTTTGGTCTTTACCACTGGCATCGGGCACGATTCACCTTTCACGTCGAGCGTCTCTGTGATATCGAATGCTTCACTCATTGTTGGAGAGACTCCATCTGCTGTATTGGAGCTACTGCACAATATTCGGTGCCTGGTTAAAAGATTGTCGATTATTGTACTCGATACGAACTACTAGAAATATCGAAATAGCCGCATGACCGACTAAAACCGGTTGAAATGCGATTTAGCGGCTGAGTGAGCTGTGGCCTGCCTTCTCGCGGGTAGTAGTATTGTGTGTATTGGGATTTTCTATACGAACTCTTTTATGCGTCAACCCTGTAGGGGTGAGTGTACCAGATGAACGCTGAAGACTTCCCGACGCCGGACGCAGAAGTCGAATCGGTCACGCCCGAAACACTGAAATCCCGCATCGACGGCGGTGACTCGGTCACCATCCTCGACGCGCGCATGTCCTCGGACTACGAGGAGTGGCACATCGAGGGCGAGAACGTCGAGTCCATCAACGTCCCGTACTTCCACTTCCTGGACGAGGAACTGGACGAGGGCGTTCTCGACGACGTCCCGGAGGACCGGGAAGTCACGGTCCTCTGTGCCAAAGGCGGCGCGAGCGAATATGTCGCGGGCACGCTCGCGGAGCAGGGCTACGACGTCCACCACCTCGAAGACGGGATGAACGGCTGGGCCCGCATCTACGAGACCGTCGAGGTCTCGGAGTACGACGGCGCGGGGACGCTCCTCCAGTACCAGCGCCCCTCGTCGGGCTGTCTGGGCTATCTCGTCTACGACGACGGCGAAGCCGCTGTCATCGACCCGCTGCGCGCCTTCACCGAGCGCTATCTCGACGACGCCGAGGAGCTGGGCGTCGACCTGAAATACGCGCTCGACACTCACATCCACGCGGACCACATCTCGGGGGTCCGGGACCTGGACGCCGAGGGCGTCGAGGGTGTCATCCCCGCCGCGTCGGTCGACCGCGGGGTCACCTACGCCGACGAGCTGACCAGCGCCGACGACGGCGACGAGTTCTCGGTCGGCGACGCGACTATCGAGACCGTCGCGACCCCCGGTCACACGACCGGGATGACCTCGTATCTCGTCGACGACAGCCTGCTCGCCACCGGTGACGGGCTGTTCATCGAGAGCGTCGCCCGGCCGGACCTCGAAGAAGGTGACGAGGGTGCGCCCGACGCCGCCCGGATGCTCTACGAATCGCTGCAGGAGCGCGTGCTCACACTGCCCGACGAGACGCTCGTCGGCGGCGCACACTTCAGCGACGCGGCCGAACCGGCCGCGGACGGCACCTACACCGCACCCATCGGCCAGCTCGTCGAGGAGATGGACGCGCTCACCATGGACGAGGACGACTTCGTCGAGACGGTTCTGGCCGACATGCCGCCCCGTCCGGCCAACTACGAGGACATCATCGCGACGAACCTCGGCCAGAACCCCGTCGACGACGACGAGGCGTTCTCCCTGGAGCTCGGCCCGAACAACTGCGCCGCGAGCCAGGAATCGCTCGCGGGTGACTAAGCGTCGATGGTAACAGACCCAGTTCCGCTGCAGCTGGCCGCCGAGCTGTTCCCCAACGGGATTAGCCGGTACGCCGTCGGCGGACTGCTCGTCGGCCTCGGGGCGGCCGTCATCTACGTCGGCACCGGTATCAGCGCCGGAGCGAGCACGTTCCTCGAGTCGACGCTGTCCTACGTCTCCGGCCAGTCGCGGTTCCAGCAGTACGTCGCCTCGCGGGACTGGCGGCTCGTGTTCACGCTCGGTATCGTCCTCGGGGCCGCGGTGTACGCGGTCGTCTATCAGGGCGGCGCGTGGACGACCGGCGTGTCCTGGTGGCGACTGCTCGCCGGCGGCGTCCTCGTCGGCATCGGAACCCGCGTCGGCAAAGGGTGTACCTCGGGCCACGGCGTCTGTGGCGTCGGCTCGGCCTCGAAGACATCTATCGCGGGCGTGCTGGCGTTTCTCGCCACTGCAGTCGTGACGGCTCAGATAGTCGCCGCACTGGGGGTGACACCGTAATGGCGTCAGCTACCGACCGCCACCCGCTGTTCGTCCCCCTCGTGCTGCTCGGCGGGCTCATCTTCGGGTTCGGGCTCGCCTACAGCCACATGGCCCGCCCGGAGGTCGTGCTGAACTTCCTCCAGTTCGAGGACTTCGGCCTGCTGTTCGTGATGTTCGGCGGCGCGGCTGTGACGGGGGTCGTCTTCTTCGTCATGCCGCGGGTGCTCGACCGGGCGCCCCTGACCGGCGACCGCTTCGAGCGCCGGCTGAAGTCCTTCGACCGGAACGTGCTCATCGGCGGCGGGATATTCGGCGTCGGCTGGGGCCTCTCGGGCATCTGCCCGGGCGCCGCCTACGCCAGCCTCGGCATCGGCAACGTGACCATCCTCTGGGCGCTCGGCGGGATGTTCCTCGGCGCGTACCTGCAGGGCTGGTGGCGCAGCCGGACGAGTAGCGCCGACCCCGCCCCTGCGGGCGCCGACTAACACTCAGTTTCCACCTTCTCACAACCAATGGAACTTGCAGTCCTCGCACTCTTCCTGACCGCCGGTATCGCTAGCCTGTTCATGTCGTGGGTCATCGGTGCCGGCTCCAGCGGCGCGACCCCTTTCGCGCCCGCCGTCGGCGCCAACGCCATCTCGACGATGCGTGCGGCCTTTGTCGTCGGCGTCTTCGGGCTCGCGGGCGCGGTGACCCAGGGGGCGAACGTCTCGGAGGCCGTCGGACGCGGGCTCGTCGGCGGTGTCAGCCTCCCCGCGGCGGGCGTCATCGTCGCCCTGTTGGTCGGGGCCGGCCTGATGGCCGTCGGCATCTACACCGGCTACCCGATCGCGACCGCCTTCACCGTCACCGGGGCGGTCATCGGTGTCGGGCTGGCGATGGGGGGCACCCCGGTGTGGCCCAAGTACCGGCAGATAGGGAC
>JBEQBH010000057.1:0-6447 GCA_041639955.1 Halobacteriales archaeon
GGTATCCCCGTGGACGAACACGAAGAGCACGGCCGCCCCGCGGTCGAGGTCGTGATGACCATCCTCCACGCAGGGGGAAAATTCGACAACAAGTCCTACCAGGTCTCGGGCGGCCTCCACGGTGTCGGGGTCAGCGTCGTCAACGCCCTCTCGAAGTGGCTCGAAGTCGAGGTCAGACGCGACGGTGCGCTCTGGAAGATGCGCTTCGACCACGGCGAACCCGAGTACGACCTGAAGAGGGTCCGCGACCTCGAACCGGACGAGGAGACGGGCACCACGGTGCGGTTCTGGCCCGACGACGAGATATTCGAGACCGGCGATTTCACCTTCTCGACGCTCTCGTCCCGGCTTCGCGAACTCGCCTTCCTCAACTCCGGCGTGGGTATCGGTATCGAGGACGAGCGCGACGGGACGACCGAGAGCTTCGAGTACGAGGGCGGCATCAAGGAGTTCGTCGAGTACCTCAACGAGACCAAAGAGCCGCTTCACCGCGATGTCATCTACTTCGAGGACGAGGAAGAGATACCCGAGGGGGTCGTCCAGGTCGAAATCGCGATGCAGGGGACCGACGACCTCCAGGGCTCTATCCACGCCTTCGCCAACAACATCAACACACGCGAGGGCGGCGACCACCTCACGGGGTTCAAGACCTCGCTGACGCGGGTGGTCAACGACTATGCGACCGACAACGGCCTGCTGAAAGACCTCGACGACACCCTCAAGGGCGACGACATCCGCGAGGGACTCACTGCCGTTATCTCGGTCAAACATCCCGACCCGCAGTTCGAGGGCCAGACCAAGACCAAGCTTGGCAACAGCGAAGTGCGCGGCATCGTCGAGTCGGCGATGCACGACGGGCTCTCGACTTTCTTCGAGGAGCATCCGGACACCGCCGAAGCCATCGTCGGCAAGGCTGTCGAGGCCGCCAAAGCCCGGAAAGCCGCGAAGAAAGCCGAGGAGCTCACCCGACGGAAATCGGCGCTTGACTCGACGGCGCTGCCCGGGAAACTGGCGGACTGCCAGACTCGGGAGCCGGAGGACGCCGAGCTGTTCGTCGTGGAGGGCGACTCCGCCGGGGGGAGCGCCAAACAGGGCCGCAACCCCGAGTTCCAGGCTATCCTCCCCATCAAGGGGAAGATTCTGAACGTCGAGAAACACCGCCTGGACCGCATACTGGAGAACAACGAGATACGGAACCTGATTACGGCGCTGGGGACCGGCATCGGCGACGAGTTCGACATCGACGACCTGCGCTACGAGAAGATAATCATGATGACCGACGCCGACGTCGACGGCGCGCACATCCGTACCCTGCTGCTCACCCTCCTCTACCGGCACATGAAGCCCCTCATCGAGGCAGGCCACGTCTACGCCTCCCAGCCGCCCCTCTACCGCGTGCGCTACAGGGGCAACACCTACGACGCGATGACCGAGGAAGAGCGGGACCGCATCGTCGAGGAGAAATGTGACGGCAATCCGACGCAGGTCCAGCGGTTCAAGGGACTGGGCGAGATGAATCCCCAGCAGCTCTGGGACACGACGATGGACCCGGACAACCGCATTCTGAAACAGATTACCATCGAGGACGCCGCCGCCGCGGACAAGATGTTCAACGTCCTGATGGGCGACGCCGTCGAACCGCGCAAGGAGTTTATCAAGGAACACTCGCCGGAAGCGGAGTGGGTTGACATATGAGTTCCGACGTACCAGACGACGCAGCTGCACCCGCCGAGCGAATCAAACACGTCCGCATCGAGGACGAGATGGAGCAGTCCTACATCGACTACGCGATGTCGGTCATCGCGGGTCGGGCCCTGCCCGACGTGCGCGACGGGCTGAAGCCGGTCCACCGGCGTATCCTCTATGCGATGCACGAGATGGGCGTCTCCTCGAACTCGGCACACCGCAAATCCTCCTCCATCGTCGGCGAGACGATGGGTGACTACCACCCACACGGCGACAGCGCCATCTACGACACGCTCGTCCGGATGGCCCAGGACTTCTCGATGCGCTATCCGCTGGTCGACGGCCAGGGGAACTTCGGTTCGATGGACGGCGACCCCGCCGCGGCGATGCGCTACACGGAGGCCCGGATGGCCCCCATCGCCGAGGAGCTGCTCGCGGACATCGAGAAGGACACGGTCGACTTCTCCAGTAACTACGACGACCGGCTCCAAGAGCCCGACGTCCTCCCCTCGAAGGTGCCGAGCCTGCTGTTGAACGGCTCCTCGGGTATCGCCGTCGGGATGTCGACGAACATCCCGCCCCACAATCTCGGTGAGCTGGTCGACGCGACGACCCACCTCATCGAGAACCCCGACGCCACCGTCGAGGACCTGATGGACCACGTCAAGGGACCCGACTTCCCGACCGGCGGGAACATCGTCGGCCGCGACGCCATCTACTCGGCCTACGCCACGGGGAGAGGTCGGCTCCGCGTCCGGGCCGAGTACGAGGTCGACCGCGAGAACGGTCGCATCGTCATCTCCGAACTCCCCTACCAGGAGAACAAGGCCCGCGTCGTCGAACGCATCGCCGAGGACGTAAACGAAGGCAAGATAGAGGGCATCTCGGACCTGCGCGACGAGTCCGACCGTAACGGCGTCCGCGTCGTCGTCGACCTCAAACGGGGGGCAAACGTCGACGTGGTCGAGAACCGCCTGCTGGACCACCACCTCGAATCCACCTTCGGCGTCATCAACCTCGCTCTGGTCGACGGCCAGCCGAAGGTGCTCTCGCTGAAGGAGACGCTGCAACACTACGTCGACCACCGCCGCGAGGTCGTCCGCCGGCGCTCCGAACACGACCTCCAGGAGGCCGAGGACCGCGCCCACATCCTCGAAGGCCGGCTGAAGGCGCTGGAGAACGCCGAGGACGTGGTCGAGCTCATCCGCAACAGCGAGGACCGCGACGCCGCCCGGGCCGGCCTGGGCGAGCAGTTCGACTTCTCCGAGGAGCAGGCGGCCCACATCGTCCGGATGCAGCTGGGCTCGCTCACCTCGATGGAGGCCGCCGAGATAGAGTCCGAGTACGAGGACGTGCAGGACACCATCGACTACCTCGAATCCGTCCTCGCGAGCGACGCGAAGCTCGATTCGGTCATCGTCGACGAACTCGAGGAGATGAAAGCCGAGTACGACGACGACCGCCGGACCGCCATCATCGAGGACGAGGGGCAGGTCACCCACGAGGACCTCATCCCCGAGGAGGACTGCGTCGTCGTCATCACCGAGGACGACTACATCAAGCGCATGCCCGTCTCGAACTTCGACCCGCAGAACCGCGGCGGCAAGGGCATCATCGGCGCGGACCCCAAGGAGGGCGACCGCGTCTCGAAGGTCTTCCGCGCGAACAGCCACGACTACCTCCTCTGTTTCACCAACCAGGGCCAGGTCTACCGGCTGAAGACCTACGAGATTCCGGAGATGTCCCGCACCGCCCGCGGGAAATCCGCCATCAACCTGCTCGACCTAGACGACGGCGAGGAGCTGACGGCCGTCGTCTCGACGGACGAGTTCGACGACGACGAGTGCATCACGATGGTCACCCGGCAGGGCTACGTCAAGCGGACCTGCTGTGACCAGTTCGAGAACATCCTCTCGACTGGTATCCGGGCAGCCAAGCTAGCAGACGGTGACGAACTCGTCGACGTGGACGTCACGGACGGCACCGGCGACCTCGTCATCGCAACGGAGCAGGGAATGACCATCCGCTTCGACGAGAGCGAGGTCAGCGAGATGGGTCGGTCCGCCCGCGGTGTCCACGGTATCAAGCTACAAGACGACGACCGGGTCGCTGCGATGGTCGCGACCACCGACACGGACGACCGGTCACTGCTTACCGTCACCGAGAACGGCTACGGCAAGCGCACACGGCTCTCGGAGTACCGCCCGCAGTCCCGCTACGGCCAGGGGCTCATCGACATCAAGACCGACGAGCGAAACGGGCGCGTCTCGACGGCAAAGGCCGTCACCGACGACGACCACCTGGTCATCATGTCCGCCCAGGGGCAGATAATGCGTATCCGCGCCGGCGACATCTCGGAGGTCGGTCGCAACACCAAGGGCGTCACGATAATGGAACTGGAAGAAGGCGATTCGGTGGCCAGTGTGACGGTGGTGCCGGCGGCCGTCAGCGACGAGTAGTCGCGCGACCGGCCTCAGTTCGCCGCCGCGTGCCAGTGACGAACCGGGACACGTGTCTCCGAGGGTGTGACGGTCCCTCGCTAGAACACCCGTTTTCCGAACCCACTCGCGGCCAGCTCACAGGCTAACTCGGCGGTCCGGTTGTGGTCGTCTATGATCGGGTTCACCTCCACCAGTTCGAACGAGCGCAACTGGTCGCGGTGTTCGGCGACGGCCTCCATCGCGCTGTGGGCCTCCCGGTAGGAGACGCCGCCCCGGACCGGCGTTCCCACCCCGGGCGCCTCCGCGGGGTCGAGCCAGTCTAGGTCCAGCGAGACGTGGAGGCCGTCGGTCCCCTCGGTGGCGACCGAGAGGGCCTCTCGGGCGACATCCGGGGCGCCACGGGCGTCGATATCTGACATCGTGTACACCGCCACGTCGCTGTCACGCAGCAGCTCCCGCTCGCCGTCGTCTATCTCCCGGGTACCGACGAGCGCCACGTTCTCGGCGCTGACTGCCGGGGTGTGCGCCCAGCCGCTCCCGCCGAACGAGGCCGTTCCGAGGATAGCCGCAAGTGCCATCCCGTGGACGTTCCCGCTCGGCGTCGTCTCGGGCGTGTTGAAATCCCCGTGGGCGTCGAACCAGACCACTCCGAGCGACTCGTCCGCGCCGGCCGCCCCCGCTACCGTACCCATGGCGATGGAGTGGTCACCGCCCAGAACTAGCGGCGTCTCGCCCTCGTCGATACTCCCCCCGACAGCGTCCCTGATGTCTGTACAGACCGCTTTCGTCTCCCGGTGGAACTTCGCCCGACCGCCGTCGATGACGGCGGCGTCCGGGTCCCGTCCCTCCGGGCGCGGCACCGGGATATCGCCGCCGTCGGTACAGCTCACTCCGATCTCCTCGAGTTGGTCCGCCAGACCGGCGTACCGAATCGCCGACGGCCCCATGTCGACACCGCGGCGGTCGGCACCCAGGTCCATCGGCACACCGAGTACGCGGACATCCATAGCGGGGATTGCGTGTCAGACGAATAAAGCCCTCCGGCGGCTACTCGTACTGCGAACAGACCAGCCTGACTCCCTCCTCGAAGGATATCTCCGGCTCCCACCCGGTCGCCTCGCGCATCTTCGAGGCGTCGGCGCAGGTGTCGTGGACGTAGATCTCTTCGGGAATGGGGTTGTCCTCGTAGACCGGCTCCACGTCGGTCCCCAGCGCGTCGTTGAGCTCTCTGACGAGCCTGTTGAAGCTGTACTGCTCGCCGGTTCCGAGGTTGTAGATGCCGGTCAACTCATGGTCGGCCGCCAGCTCGAGACCGCGAACGATATCGTCGACGTGGGTGAAGTCGCGGGTCTGGGTCCCGTCGCCCCAGATTTCGGGACGGCGGCCGTTAGCGATATCGTCGGCGAACTGCGCGATGAGGTTCGCGTAGTCGCCCTTGTGTGACTCGGCGCCCTCCTCCATGCCCTGGTAGACGGAGAAAAAGCGCATCCCGGCCATCGAGAGGTCGTAGTGGTTGTGGAAGTACTCGGCGTAGCGCTCGCGAGCGAGCTTCGAGGCCTCGTAGCCGGTGTTTACCGTCACCGGCATGTCCTCCGGCGAGGGTTCGGTGCGGTCGCCGTAAATCGACGACGTCGAGGCGTAGACGACCGTCTCACAGCCGTCCTGCCGTGCTTGCTCGACCACGTTGACGAACCCCTCGACGTTGACGCGAGCTCCTTTCGTCGGGTTCTCCTCGTGCATCGCGTAGGAGGACAGCGCGGCCAGATGGAAGACGACGTCAACGTCCGTCGGCAGGTCGTCTTCGAGTACGTTCCGCTGGACGTACTCGACCTCCGAATTCACGTTCTCCGGTGTCCCGAGATAGCCGTCGTCTATGGCGATGACATTGTTGTCCTCTGCGAGGTAGTTCGCCAGGTTGGACCCGATGAACCCGCCACCACCGGTGACCAACACGCGTTTTCCGTTCATACTGAGCCACTCTCGAGTGGCCGGTGAAAATTATGTCGCTATTCACCGCGCCAGCTTGAGCTGTCATCGGCTTGCCGGTTGGGACCACCGTCGCTTTTAAGGCCGGCTACGCCGAACGAAACATCATGTCTTCAATCGAGCTGACACCCAGTCAAAAGAACATTCTGCAGGAGCTGGTAAACCTGTACCGCGAGAGCGAGAGCGCCGTCAAAGGCGAGGACATCGCGGAGAAAGTCGACCGCAATCCCGGGACGATACGGAACCAGATGCAGAGCCTGAAAGCCCTCCAGCTGGTCGAAGGTGTCCCCGGACCGAAAGGCGGGTACAAGCCCACGGCGACCGCTTACGACAC
>JBEQBH010000058.1:0-6359 GCA_041639955.1 Halobacteriales archaeon
AACGCGTCAATCTGCTCCATCGAGACGCCGTGGGGCGTCGCGGCGAACAGCACGTCGACCGATTCGAGGTCGCCCGGGTCCGAGAACCGGAGGTCCGAGTGACGCAGGTTCGGGTGGGTGTTCCCGATGGTCTTGTTCTTCTTCGAGCGGCTGGTGGCCTGGGCGAGTTCGAACTCGGGGTGGCCGTCGATGAGGCGAAGCAGTTCGCCGCCCGTAAAGCCCGAGCCCCCGACGACGCTGGCTGAGTAGGTCATGCCGGCGCCCCCGCGTCGCCCTCGCTTTGGGCCTTCGATTCGAGCCAGTCGACGACCTCGCTCGGCACGTCGACGTCTGCGACCTCGTTGAGCGCCTTGAACTCGACGGTGTGGTTGACCTCGTGGACCGTGTAATCGTCGAATTCGCCGCTCTCCTCGTCGACACCGGTCTCCATGAGGTCGATGCCGAGCAGGCCGCCGCCGACCGCCGCGCTCGCTTTCTCGACCAGTTCCAGCGCCCGGTCGTCCAGTTCGAACGTCTCTGTCTCGGCGCCCTTGGCGGCGTTTGTGAGCCAGTGGTCCGACGAGCGAACCATCGCGGCGACCGGCTCGCCGTCGACGGCCAGCACGCGGATGTCCCGGCCGGGCTTGTCGACGAACTCCTGGACGTAGAATATCTTGTGCTCGTAGTGGCCGAGCGTCTCCTTGTGTTCGAGGATGGCCTCGGCGGCCGACCGGGAGTCGATTTTCGCCATCAGGCGACCCCAGGAGCCGACGACGGGTTTGAGGACACAGGGGTAGCCGAAGTCCTCGATGGACTCCAGCGCGGCGTCCTTGGTGAACGCCACGTCGGTGTCGGGCGTCGGGACGCCGGCCTCGACCAGCGCGAGGCTGTTTTTCACCTTGTCCGCACACACCTCTGCCACGTCGGGCCCGTTGACGACGGGCACGTCGTAGGCCTCGGCGAACTTCGTCGCGTACACGCTACGGGAGGTCGACAGGCAGCGGTCGACGACGATGTCGAGGTCGTCGAAGGCCTCGGGGGCCTCGGTGATATTGAACTGCTCGTTCCGTACGTCTATCTTCTCGATGTCGTGGTCGCGCTCGCGCAGTTCCGAGAGCAGGAGCTTCTCGTCCTTGCGGATGCGCGAGTAGAGGAGTCCGACGTTCATGCTGTAAGCTCCGTGAAATCGTGGGTCACGGTGTCACGGCGGTCGGTCGGCCGCGCCACCGGGGACACCTCACTCACCCCAGTCCTCTTCGAGCTCGGGGGCGCTATCGAGCTCAACCGGGTCAGTGTCGATGACTTCGAGCTCGGCGCCACAGGTGGAACAGTCGACGATCTCTCCGACTTCGAGGCTGTCGTGCAGGGAGACCTCCGCCCCGCACTCGATGCAGTCTGCCATTGTACCTCACTCTCGCGGAGCTACCCACTTAAAACCACCGAACTTGTAGTTTAAATTATGTTACCGCACGCTACCCTAACGGCGTTAGAAGCCCATCATCCCCACGCGACCGATTTCTGTATCAGATTTCTAGTATAAGTTCCCCGAGCGGGGGTCGTCGTTCACACATACCCATCGACCTCCGTCCGCAGACGGTCCCGCGCCTCGGAGACGGTCGCCTCCGCGGCGTCGAGGCGACCACGGTGGCTCGACACCACGTCGGCGGCGGCGGCCAGCTGGTCCGAGACCGCGTCGGGGGCCGGCCCGCCTCTGGAGTCCCGCATCGCGACGCTCTCGGTGGGGTCGAGCGCGGCCTCGACGGCCTCGCGGTCGACGTACTCGTCGAGCGGGTCGCCCAGCACCTCCGCGGCGACCGCCGAGAGTGCGTCGTAGTCGGGGGCGTCCCGGTCGGGGCCGAGTTCAGCGGCGGCCTCCGCGACGACCTCGTGCGCGGTGCGGAACGGCACGCCGGCCATCGCCAGCAGGTCCGCGACGCCGGTCGCGGTGGCAAAGCCCCCGGTGGCGGCCGCTTCCAGCGTCTCCGCGGGCCACTCGGCGGTCGCCACGGCGCCGGCCGCCACCTCGACGCTCTCGGTGGCGCTGTCGATGGCGTCCCAGGCGTGACGCCCCGCGCGTTGCAGGTCGCGGTTGTACGCCCGGGGCTGACCTTTGAGGTTGGTCAACAGCCCGTTGAGCCCGGCGGTCGCGTCGCCGGTGCGTCCGCGGACCAGCTCCAGCGTGTCCGGGTTCTTCTTCTGGGGCATGATGGAACTGGTCGAGGCGTAGTCGTCGGCCAGTTCGACGTGTCCCTTGCTGGCCATCACGACCACGTCCTCGGCCAGTTGCGAGAGCGTCGTCGCCAGCCCGGCCACGGCGCTCGTCGTCTCCACGAGGAAGTCCCGCGTCGCGGAGGCGTCCATCGAGTTCTCCGCGACCGAATCGAAGCCCAGTAGCTCGGCGGTGCGCTCGCGGTCCACGTCGAACGGCGTCCCGGCGAAGGCCGCCGCGCCGAGCGGGTTCCGGTTGATGCGCTCGTAGGCATCGAGCAGCCGCGCCGTGTCGCGCTGGAGCGCCTGCTCGTAGGACAGCACCCAGTGAGCCACCGTCGTCGGCTGGGCGGGCTGGAGATGCGTGTAGCCCGGCATCACCGTCTCCGTCTGGTCGCGGGCCACGTCGAGCAACTGCTCGCGGGCGCCCAGGAGCGTCGAGACCAGTTCGAGCACGTCCGAGCGAAGGCGATAGCGAATACACGCCGCGACCTCGTCGTTGCGCGAGCGGGCGGTGTGCATCTTCCCCCCGTCGGGCCCGGTGCGGTCGATGACCGCGCTCTCGATGGCTTCGTGGACGTCCTCGCCGTCCTGAAGCGTCCCGTGGCCCGCCGCCTCGATGTCGTCGAGGGCCGAGAGAATCTCGCCGGCGGTGTCGGTCCCGATAATGTTCTGCTCGGCCAGCATCACGACGTGGGCGCGGTCGACGGCCAGGTCGGCCGCGAAGATGCGCTCGTCGTCGGCAAGCGAGGAGAGAAACGAGCGGGCGGGGCCGCCGCTGAAGCGGTCGCGGCGGACGGCGGTCTCGCTCGTCCGTTCCGCCCCCTCGTCGGCGTCGTGCTCCTCGCTCATCGGTTTACTCCTCCGAACCGTTGCCGTCGGTCACGGCCTTGCCCGATTTCGCGTCCTCGAGGATGTCGTTTGCCAGGCGCGACTGGAAGCCGTGGTACTTCGCGACGCCGGTGGCGTCCTGCTGGGTGATACCGCCCGAGACCGCTTCCTCGTTGAACGAGGCCGCGGACTCGCTGTAGACGGCGTAGTCGGACTCGCGCGAGACCGGGCGGCAGTGGCCGCCCTCCATCTTCACCGTCACGGTCCCGGTGACGCGCTCGTTCGTGTCGTCGATGAACGCCTCCAGCGCGCCGGTCAGGGGCGCGTCGACGAGGCCCTCGTAGGCCTTCTGGGACCACTGCTGGTCGACCTGGGCCTTGAACTGGCGCTCCTCCTGCGTGAGCACGAGTCCCTCCAGGGCCTCGTGAGCGGTGAGCAACACCGTCGCCGCGGGGTGTTCGTAGTTCTCGCGGACCTTCAGGCCGAGCATGCGGTCCTCCATCATGTCCGTGCGGCCGATGCCGTGGGCGCCGGCCCGCTCGTTGAGCTGTTCGACCAGTTCGACCGAGCCCAGGTCCTCGCCGTCGACGGCGACCGGCTCGCCGTCCTCGAAGGTGACCTCGACGAGTTCGGGGTCCTTGCCCGAGGGGTTCTCGGTCCACTTGTAGATGTCGTCGGCGGGAATCTCGGCCGGGTCCTCCAGTTCGGAGCCCTCGATGGAGCGGCTCCAGAGGTTCGTGTCGATGGAGTAGCGGCCGCCGTCGCCGCCCTCGACGGGCAGGCCCTGCTCCCGGGCGTACTCGTTTTCCCACTCGCGGGTCAGGCCGAGTTCGCGGACGGGGGCGATGACCTCGAGGTCCGAGTCGCGCCAGATGGCCTCGAAGCGGAGCTGGTCGTTGCCCTTGCCGGTACAGCCGTGGGCGATGCCGTCACACCCCTCTTCCTCGGCGACTGAGAGGATGGCCTTGGCGATGACCGGGCGCGCGAGCGCGGTCCCGAGCGGGTAGCCCTGGTAGTCGGCGTTGGCCTTCACGGCCTTCAGACAGAGGTCGGCGAACTCCTCTTTCGCGTCGACGACGTACTGGTCGACGCCGAGTGCCTCGGCGGTCTCCTCGGCCTCCTCGAACTCGTAGTCGGGCTGGCCGACGTCGACCGTGACGCCGATGACCTCGTCGTAGCCGTACTCCTCTTTCAGCAGCGATACGCAGACCGTCGTGTCGAGCCCGCCCGAGAAGGCGAGCGCGACGGTGCCGTTTCCGTCTGTCATGGGTGAGTAGTCGTTTGTTACCGTGGTGTGACTGTCGGTTTGGAGTGACGAGCCGGACAGCCGACCGGCCGTGACCTGAAACGAGTCGAACCGTCGAGAGGAGAGGTAGTAGTGGGCCTAACGGGGGGCCCGCCGTCGGCGTCGTCGGATGTCGTCGGACGCCGACTGGTCGGTGAAAACGCGAGCGGACCCGTCGCTGGCGGCAGCGAGCGCGCCAGTGTCGACAGTCCGCGTCATGTACCAGCGACTACCGTATGTCCCGTACAAATAGCTTCCGAGTCCGACGAGCCGTGTGTCTGGTTCGCATACAGACCGGCGTCGGTCACAGGCGGAAGGCCCGAGTCGGCCGATATCGACAAACCGCTACAGTCACCCACGGCGGCCGGCCAACAACCCGGCCGTCGCCAGCGCAATGAGCGAACCGACGGCACCGATGCCGGGACCGTTCCCGCTCGTCGTTCCGACCGAGGTCACCGTCGGACTGGGCGCCGGCGTCCCGTGGGGCGCCGGCGCGGCACTGGCGACGACGCTGAGGCCGTCGAGCTCCGCGTCGGCGGCGTAGACGAGCCGGCTGTCACTGCTGTTTGCCGGCCCCGGCGAGACGCTCTCGAGCCGGTAGCTCTCGGGGAGGGCGACCACGAGCTGCCGGTCGGAGTCGAAACCGCTGGCGAAGGGCTCGTCGAGGGTCACCACTCCGTCCTCGGCGGTCGCGAGCCCCTCCCAGGTCAGCGAGAACGAGGCGACGCCGGTCGCGTCCGTCCGCGAGAGAGCGAGCGAGCTGTTCGTCACGGCCATCTCCCGCCCGGTCCGGTTCGCCGTATCGCTGGCGACGCTCGCCCAGCGGTCAGTGTACCGGGCTCGGTAGGCGTTGCGGGCCGTCTCGTTCGTTCGGAGGTCGTCGAAGGCGGCCCGCTCGCTCCCGTCGTCGAGGTCGAACGTCGAGAGAAGCGTCACCCTGGCGTCCCCGTCAGCGGCGAGGTCGACGGTCAGCGACGGCTCCGGGGCGTCGTCCATCCGGGCCGCTCCGGCCGGTGTCACGGCCGCAGTGACCAACAGCGCGCCGAGGGTGACACTCGCCAGCAGTGTGTGTTGCGCCCGCATCAGTTCGGCCCGTCAGGGGCGGTGGGCGACCTGGTTCCGGACCCGGCCGGCGGGCCGCTATCGCCGCCGTCAGTCTGTGCCGAGCCGTCCCGCGTCTCGTTCGTCGAAGTCGCGCCGTCGGTCGAACCACCCCGCATCTCGTCGCCCGAGCCACCGGCAGCGCCGGCGCGGTCTGACCCGTTACCGGAGCGGTCGGCCGCCTCCCCGGGACGGGCGGTCTGCCCGGCGTTCTCGCCGGCGATACCCCGGGCGATTGCGGCCGTCTCCGGCCCGGTCAGGTTCCCCGCCCGGTCCTGCAGCGTCCGGATAGCGGTGACGTTGACGCCGTTGGCTTCGAGCGTCGCCGCGGGGAGCCCGGCGGCCGTCTCGTTCGTCTGGTTGGCCAGCCGAGCCATGTTCCGGCTCTCGGCGTGGAGCGTGGCCACCCGGGCGCGGTACTGCCCCTCGCTTATCGAGCCGTTCTCGCGGGCGGTTTCGAGCGCCGCCTTCTCGGCCTCCAGCTCGGCCAGCCGCTCGGTGGTCGCGTTCAGCTGGTCGGCGACGACGGCGGCTTTCGCGTCGGAGCTGTTCGCCCGGTCGACCCGGATACTGTAGGCGCGTGATTCGACATCCCCGCTGAGTTCGGCCTCGCCGACCCCCACGACGGCGGACAGCTGTTCGCCGGGTGCGACACTGCTGTTGCCGGCCGTCCGGTTCGTCTGGTCGGTCCCCTGTGCCATGGCGACTGGCACGGCTGCCAGCGTCCCTATCACGAGCAGGGCCGCCAGCGCTGCGGTAGCGGTTCGTTGCATTACACCCCTACTTTACCCCCGGGCCCGTATATAAACAGCAGGCGTTCAGCCCGATTTGTCGCCGATTAAACCGATTTAACCGTCACTGCGCCGGTTCGGGTCGGCACCCGGACGGAAGTGACAAGCGTTTCAGGTGTCGTCCTCGTCGGGCTCTTCCACGTCGGTCAGGTCCGTGTCGGGAA
>JBEQBH010000059.1:0-6294 GCA_041639955.1 Halobacteriales archaeon
ACGGCGTCGTCACCCGACAGGTGTTCAACTGGGACCCCGTCGAGGACGAGATCGTCTTCCAGGGGATGAACAACTCCTTCGTCCTCGAAGAGCAGATAGCGACGCTGCTGGGGTACGAGGACACCCGCGACATCTACGACGACCTCCGGTTCCGCGCTGACCTGATAGAACGCGCCATCCAGGAGGGTATCACCGGTTACCACGAGGTCAACGACTTCATCTCGGACTTCCAGCGCGACGGCGTCGAAGGGATTCCGTTCAACATCTCCCGGCCCAACTGACCATGGCCCAGAGTGAAGCCGAGAGCGGAATCGAACTGACCATCACCGAGACCGTCCAGGGCCTGGTGGAGTCGTACCGCCAGATGACGATTCCCCTGGAGCGGTACCTCTTTTTCATCCTGATTCCCTCTATCGTCTTTTTCATCCTCTCGGTCGTGGCGGCCGTGCTGCTCGACCTGTCGATGATGATTCGGGCACCCATCCCGCTGCTTGGCTTCCTGGCGATGGCCTCGGCCCTCTTCTACCCCAAAATACTGCTCTCCCAGCGCAAGCGCGAGCTCAACAACCGCTTTCACCTCATGATCACCCACATGACGGTGCTGGCGACCACGAAAATCGACCGGATGGAGGTGTTCCGCACGCTCGCCAAGGAGGACGAGTACGGCGAACTCGCCATGGAGATGCACCGCATCGTCCAGCTCGTCGATACGTGGAACCAGAGTCTCGACGACGCCTGTCGCCGCCGCGCAAAGCAGGTGCCAAGCGAGGCCTTTGCCGACTTCCTCGACCGGCTGGCCTACACGCTCGGGGCCGGCCAGTCCCTGGAGGATTATCTCCTCTCCGAACAGGAGCAGATCATCCAGCACTACACCACGGTCTATCGCTCCTCGCTCGACAGTCTGGAGGTCATGAAAGACCTCTACCTGTCGATGATTCTCTCGATGACGTTCGCGCTCGTGTTCGCTGTCGTCCTGCCGGTGTTGACCGGGACGAACCCGACGATGACCGTCAGCGCCGTCATCGTGATGTACATCTTCGTCCAGTCGGGGTTCTACCTCGCCATCCGGTCGATGGCGCCCTACGACCCGGTGTGGTTCCACCCCGAAGAGTACCCCTCGCCTATCGAGGAGCGTCTCGACAAGTCGATGTACGCCGGCGTCGGGCTCTCGGCGGTTCTCCTGTTTATCACCGTCGGGGGGATGTTCGGCGTCTCCCCCATCGGACTCGATGACCTCTTCTTTTTCCTCGACTCGGTCCCGCTGCCGTTCTACGCCGTCGTCCCCATCACCCCGATGCTTATCCCCGGCATCGTCTTCCGACAGGAAGAACAGCGGGTCAAGAGCCGCGACGAGGCGTTCCCCAGTTTCATCCGCGCTCTAGGCGCGACCGAAGGGGCCAAACAGTCCACGACCGGGCAGGTACTTCGCACCCTCCGCAAGAAGGACTTCGGCGCGTTGACTCCCAACGTCGACGACCTCTACAAGCGGCTCAACATGCGTATCGAGCCCACCGCCGCGTGGCGCTTTTTCACCGCGGACTGTCGCTCGTACCTCATCCAGACGTTCTCCGAGATGTACCTCATCGGTCGCGAGATGGGCGGCTCGCCCAAACAGCTGGGCGAACTCATCGCCGCCAACATGAACCAGGTGCTACAGCTGCGCCAGAAGCGCAAACAGGCGACCACGACGATGGTCGGCCTGCTGTACGGGATTACCGCCGCCTCGACGTTCGCCTTCTTCATCGGGCTGCAGGTCGTCAACATCCTCGCCGAGATGTCCCTGGACCTCAACGCCGGCAGCCGGCTGGACGTCAACTCGCTCATCAACACCAGCGTCTACAACATCCCCCTCATCGAGTTCCTGCTCGTCGTCATCATCATGTTCTCGGCCATGCTGTCGGCGCTGATGATCCGGACCATCGACGGCGGCCACAAGGGGAACACCTACCTGCACTTCGTCCTGCTGGCCTGGATTGGCGGGGTCACTGGGACCTTCACGAAGTGGCTGGTGACGCAGTTCCTGCAGATCTAGGAACCCACTTTTTCCACCGTCGCGAGCGCGCCGATGGCGCGCTCGCTCGGGCAAAAACTTGGGGAAAAATCGCGGCGTGCTCCCGCCGCGCCGCAAAGCGGCGCGTTAGTCCGCGCGCTGCGGTGGAACCGGCGGCTTCGCCGCCGGATGCTCTGGTCAGCCTGCCCTTCCCCGTCTTCGCTCGGGAACGCCGGTGGCGTTCCACTCGCTCACGGCCGGTCGAAGAACCGGTCACGAGAGAAGCCACCAGACAGCCACAATCACAAGCACAAATGCCAGAATCGGGAGCAATAACTCTCGGAAAAGTCCCATCGGTGCACGCAGCGTCGCTCCAAACTTTCGTCGTCTCCGGCGGAGCCAGTTCCTGAGCCGAGATTCCTGTTGGGTCGAGGGATTCTTTCGGGATTGTTCCGGGACATCGACGGAGCCGTCGACCGCAACGTCGGGGCTGGAATCGTACTCGGGTTCAGGAGTCGTTCCGTAGGTCTGTGTTTGTTCCATTTCAACCGCTTCTGGACCCTGGCTGCCCGTATTCGGTAACTCTTCATCACGGACTGGTCTGAATGCTGTCCCGCCGCAGTTTCGACATTCGCTCGGGTTCTGCGTGTGTACCGTCCCACAACGCCCACAGGCCCAGTTCATTCGTTCTCTGTTTGCTAAGGCGCTGTAAAATAGCTGCTGCCTATCGACAGGCGGTGTTTAGTTAAGCGTGAAAAGTGAGGCGGGAGAATTTCTTGGTGCTCTATGCCAGAAATCGCCCGCCTCAGCGGTAGTAGAGACTGGATAGATTTGGATTTTGTGGAGCGCGAGCGGATACCCGAGAGAGCAATGAAGCTCGGTATTCAGATGCACGTGGCCGGACTATCACTTTCGAATACCATCTCTGTTCTTGATAAGTTGGGTGTCCAACGCTCTCGAAAAGCCATCCATGATTGGGTGCAGAAAGCCGATCTACAGCCAGTCAGCGGTAAATCACCGAATCAGATCCCGGTCAACGAAACGGTGATTCGAATCAACGACCAGCAGTTCTGGCTGTACGCCGCCGCGAATCCACAGACAAACAAAATTCTCCATCTGCGGTTGTTTTCGACCACTACAACCGCTCTTACCGAGATATTTCTCAAAGAACTGCGGCAAAAACACGATGTCGAAACCGCTGTGTTTCTCGTTGATGGCGCGAAACACCTCCGAGCTCCACTGCAACGAGCCGGGCTCCGATTTCAGACAGAACGCCACGGAAATCGGAACGCTGTCGAACGTATCTTTCGAGAAGTAAAACGTCGAATTTCTTCGTTCTCAAACTGTTTCAGTCACGTCGAACCAAAGACAGCTGAAAATTGGCTCCAGAGTTTCGCTCGCTGGCACAATGCCCCAAACTAAACACTACCTATCGACAGCACTGACGCTCACGGACAGCGCAAAAGAAAACCGCGGTGAGACGGCCTACTTAGTCGTCGGCGGGTGCGGCGCCGCCCTCTTCCTCGTGCTGGGCCTTGGTGTGGGAGAGCTTCCCACCGGCGGCGAGGATCTCGCGTTCGCGCTCGGAGGCGTCGAGGTAGCCCGAGGCCTCCCAGTCGTCGTTGACGCGGATGGTGAACTCCTCCTGACCGGAGCGCACCGCTTCGGCGGCGTCGTCGACGATTTCGATGTCGTCGCCCTGCTCGATTTTCTCGTAGGTGTCCTCGTCGATGGTGAGCGGGACGATACCGAAGTTGAAGAGGTTCGCCTTGTGGATGCGGGCGAAGCTCTGTGCGAGCACGGTCTCGATACCGAGATACATCGGACACAGCGCCGCGTGTTCACGCGAGGAGCCCTGCCCGTAGTTCTCGCCTGCCACGAGGACGCCGCCGTCGGCGTCCAGCGCGCGCTGGGCGAAGGTGTCGTCCACTCGCGAGAGCGTGAACTCCGAGAGCTTCGGGACGTTCGACCGGTACATCAGGATGTCCTGCGTGGCCGGGATGATGTGGTCCGTGGTGATGTTGTCCTCCATCTTCAGGAGGGCCTCACCGCCGACCTCGGTCTCGAGGGGGTCTTTCAGCGGCACGTCGCCGATGTTCGGCCCCTTGATGAGCTCGTCGTCGACGGCTTCGTCGGGTGCGATGAGGTCGGACTCGGAGCTACCGATGTACTGGTCGGGCATCTCCAGGCCGGGGGCCTCGAGGTCGCCCAGCTCTTCGGCGAGGTCGCGCGGGTCGACGATTTCGCCCTTGATGGCCGCCGCGGTGGCGACTTCCGGCGAGCAGAGGTAGACGTTGTCGTCCTCGATGCCGGAGCGACCCTCGAAGTTGCGGTTGAAGGTCCGCAGCGACACCGAGTCGGAGGCGGGGACGTGGCCGATGCCGATACAGGCACCACACGTCGCTTCCGAGAAGTTGACGCCGGCGGCCATCATCTCCGCGGTCCAGCCCTCGCGGGCCAGCATCTCGGAGGCCTGCTTGGAGCCGGGGGCGACGATCATCTCGGTCTTCTTGTCGATGTTGCGCCCTTCGAGCATCTTCGCGCCCGGGAGGATGTCCTCGTAGGCGCCGTTCGTACAGGAGCCGATCATCACCTGGTCGACGTCCTCGCCGGCGACCTCGCTGACCGGGACGACGTTGTCCGGCATGGAGGGTTTGGCGATGAGCGGTTCGAGCTCCGAGAGGTCGACGACGATTTCGTCGGCGTACTCGGCGTCCTCGTCGGGGCCGATGTCGACGTGGACGTCCTCGCGGCCGAGCCGTTCGAGGTAGTCCTTCGTGTTCTCGTCGGTCGGGAAGATCGAAGAGGTCGCGCCGAGCTCGGTCCCCATGTTGGTGATGGTGGTCCGCTCGGGGACGGAGAGGGTCTCGACACCGGGGCCGGTGTATTCGAGCACCTTGCCGACGCCGCCCTTGACCGAGAGGCGACGGAGCAGCTCCAAGATGACGTCCTTGGCGGTCGCCCACTCGGGGAGTTCGCCTTCGAGTCGGACGTTGACGACCTCGGGCATCTCGATGTAGTAGGCGCCGCCACCCATGGCGACGGCGACGTCGAGGCCGCCCGAGCCGATGGCGAGCTCGCCCAGGCCACCGGGCGTCGGCGTGTGGGAGTCCGAACCCAGCATCGTCTTGCCGGGTGCGGCGAAGTTCTCCTTGTGGACGTTGTGACAGATACCGTTGCCCGGGCGCGAGAAGTGCGCGCCGAAGGTGCCGGCGGCCGAGCGCAGGAAGCGGTGGTCGTCCGTGTTCTTGAAGTCGAACTGGTAGGTCTGGTGGTCACAGTACTGGGCGGCGAGCTCGGTCTGGACCTCTTCGAGGCCCAGGGCTTCGAACTGCAGCCAGACGAGCGTTCCCGTCGTGTCCTGTGTCAGCACCTGGTCGATTTCGATACCGATCTCCTCGCCGGGGGTCAGCTCCCCTTCGACGAGATGGTCGTCGAGAATCTTTTCCGTGAGCGTCTGTCCCATAACGTCCGCCAATCGACGGCGCGAGGGTATAAATCCCGCGTATCCCTCCCTATTTTTCATCATCCGAAGCCCCCGCGGGGTCAAACGGTAGCGTTTTCGCCGTTGCGGTGCCAGCGACGGTATGTTCGAGAGCGGGCAGTTCGTCGCCGACAGACTCGACGACCTCACTGCGGCACAGATTCAGCCAAACGGCGTCGACCTGACACTGGGCGCGGTGTACGAGCAGGTCGAGTCCGGCCGCGTCGGCCGGGACGGCAAAACGGTCGGCGACCGGCGCGAGCTCGAGCCGGAGGACGGCGTCTATACCCTCGACACGGGCGGCTACGTCGTCGAATACGGCGACCGCGTGGTCATCCCCGACGGGCACGTGGGCTTTCTCTACCCGCGGTCGTCGCTGCTGCGCAACTCCTGTATGCTGAACACCGCCGTCTGGGACGCGGGCTACGAGGGCCGCGGCGAGGGACTGCTTCAGGTCCACCACCCCATCGAGCTCGAAGCCGGTGCACGCATCGCCCAGCTGGTCCTCGCCGAGGCGGCCCACGAGGACACCTACGAGGGGAGCTATCAGGGGGAGAACATCCAGTAGCGACCCCGCTACCGCCGGGGCCCCTCTCACACCATGCCACGCAGTTAAGTAGTATCGGAGAGTAATATCGTCTGGTGGTGGCGATATCGGGCGACCAGTGCCTCTGACAGCCACTCTCGCCCCACATCCCTGCCGGCTGTACCGAGTCCGCCACTCGCGGTTGCACGGACAGCCGGTAGTGTGCTTTGTGGCCGTCGCTGTTTGCCAGAGTTTTATGTAAGTCGCAGTCGGAATATGTTACGTGATAGTCAC
>JBEQBH010000060.1:0-6217 GCA_041639955.1 Halobacteriales archaeon
GCGGTTGTCCTCGTCTACGACGACGACGGAGCTGATTCCCTCGTCGAGCATCAGTGCGGCCGCCGCCTTCGCTGGCGTGTCGGCCGGAACAGTCGTGACGGGCGAGGTCATCAGGCTACCGACAAATACGTCTTCCATGCCTATTGTTCACATACGTGTATGAATAAGGTTGTTGTTACCCACACGGCGGGACCGGTAGCTACTGGCTACTGTCGCTGACCGTCCGCTCGAGAGCCACGTCAGGATGGAACAGGTCCTCGACGGGACACTCGAAGAACGCGGCCAGTTTGAACACCAGTTCGACGGACGGGTCGTACCGGTCCCCTTCGATGGCGTTTATCGTCTGGCGCGTGACGGCGACGCGTTCGGCCAGTTCCCGCTGGCTCAGCCCGTGCCGGTCCCGATACTCGCGGAGGGCGTTTTCCATCCTGTTCACCTCCGTTGGTTGAGGACGACGACGAAGAGTCCGTACACCGCGTACAGCGTCGCGACGAACATAGCGATGGCCGCGCTCCACGGTCGCCACTCGAAGAGCCCCAGCCCCCACGCGACGGTCAGTGCCGGGAACACGCCCGCCGCCGACCACCCGAACACCGTGAGCGTCCATCGGGCGGCGTCACCGGCGATGGCCTCGTCGCGCTCGTCGAACATCGGTACCTCGGCACACCACTGGAGGGCCACCGCCCCGACGAGCGCGACGACGTAGACGCCGACGCCGACCAGGGGGCGTTCCAGCGTGGTGAACGCCGCCAGGCCGACGCTCGCGACGACGACCAGGCCAGCGAACGTCCGGCGGGCCGGTGTCGCCCGGGAGAACAGACCCGTCATGCTGCTCGCCCCCAGACCGTGTCGGCGAGTTCGACCACACCGTACACGACGAAGAGACCGCCGACGGCGAAGCCGACGCCGGTCGACAGCGGCGTCCACGCGAAGTACCCGAGGCCGTTCGCGGCGACCAGCGCGGGAAAGCCCACGGCGGCGGCGATACCGACCAGTGCCAGCGTCGTCTCGGCCGTCGACCCCGGTCGAGGACGCAGGTCGGTACCCGCCCACGAACTGAGCGCCACCGCAGCGACGGTGGCGACCGTGTACACTACAACGCCGACCAGCGGGCGCGTCGGCGCGAGAACACCCAGTGCAGTTGCCCCGGCACCGAAGACGAATCCGGCCCCGCCCGATACAGTGCTGTCGTCGGTCGTCGAAGTCGTCGTCATTGTTCTGGCTGTGAGACGCTCTTTCCGTAAAGAGGTCTTTACAGTAAAACGTCCTTTACGTAGTAAAATAAGTTTTACGTCGGGCCGTCCGGCGGGTGCTGTGTCCCCCTCGAATCTGTCACTCGCGGACAAAAACCGGCCGCTGTCTGCCGGTTGTATGCCCAGAGTCTGACGCCGATTTATATATCCGGGTCTACCACTCGACACTGGGGGCACGGAGAAAGTCACACGCTCCCTCGGCCCCATCCTATCCTTCGCGGGTTCTTTCAGAGCCGGAAGCCGCTGCTGTCCCTATAGGTGACTAGCAGCCCAAAACACAGCCATGACCGGAAAGAGCTGTCAGCCGACGGACGGTAGACGCACCGACGACCACTCCCCGGTCGAGACAGCCGACAGCAGCGGGCTCGACGACGAGGACCCGTTCGAGGACGACGACGTCACGGCGGTCCTCGACGCCGCCTGGAAGGAACTCCTGTCGTGAGAACGGCCCGCTCGCGGGTCCGTGACCCTGTTCCCAGCCGGCAAGCGACCGCTTCTCAGTAGCTTTTCGCGAAGTAGGCGGTCTCTTCTGCGGCCTCGCCACAGATAGCACACTCGTCGTGGACGGGCTCCTCGTCGCGGTCGAGCGGGACCATCACGATTTCGGCGGCGATGGCCTCCTTGATGGGGTCCTCGCAGTCCTCGTCGCCACACCAGCCGCATTTGACGTAGCCGCCGTGCTGGCCGATGGTACCCAGAATCTCCTCCCGGGAGCCGGCCTCGCGAATCTCGCCTTCGAGCGTCTCCTCGGCGCTGGCGTACAGTTTGGCGTGGACGGTGTCCAGATGGTCGGAGACGGTGTCGTCGATGCCCCCGCGGTCGACGGTCTCGCTCTCCCCGTCGGGCCGGTGGACCAGCGTCGCCTCGTCGTCTTCAACCTCGTGGGGACCGACTTCGACGCGCAGGGGGACGCCGTTGAGCTCGTGTTCGTTGTACTTGAAGCCGGGGTTGTAGTGGTCGCGGTCGTCGAGTTCGACGCGGATGCCGGCGTCTTCGAGGTCGACGGCGAGGTCAGCGGCGTACTCCAGGACCTCGTCTTTCGTGTCTTCCTGCCAGATGGGGACGATGACGACCTGGGTCGGCGCGACGGCGGGGGGCAAGACGAGTCCCTGGTCGTCGGAGTGGGTCATGATGAGCGCGCCCATCGCCCGCCAGGACAGGCCCCAGGAGGTCGTGTGGGCGACGTTGTCCTCCTCGTCCTCGTCGGCGTAGGTGATGTCGAACGCCTCCGCGAAAGAGGTCCCCAGATAGTGGGAGGTCCCGCCCTGGACGGTCTTGCCGTCGGGCATCAGCGCCTCCACCGTCGTCGTGGTGTGTGCGCCCGGGAACTTGTCGTGGGGCGGCTTGCGCCCTTCCATGACCGGCACCGCCATGACCTCCTCGTAGAGCCGTTTGTACTGTTCGAGGCGGGTCATCGTCTCGTCCCAGGCGCCCTCCTGGTCGGTGTGGGCGGTGTGGCCCTCCTGCCAGAGGAACTCCTTGGTGCGGAAGAACGGCTTGGTCTCGGTGGCCTCCCACCGGACGACCGAACACCACTGGTTCAGCCGCAGCGGGAGGTCCCGGTGTGAGCGGGTCCAGTCGGCCATGAAGGGCGCGATGATGGACTCGCTCGTCGGCCGGACCGCCAGCCGCTCCTCCAGTTCCTCGTGGCCGCCGTGGGTGACCCAGGCGACTTCGGGGTCGAAGCCCTCGACGATGTCTTTCTCCCGTTCGAGGAAGCTCTCGGGGATGAACATCGGGAAGTAACTGTTCTGGACGCCGGTGTCTTTGAACCAGCCGTCGAGGTGGTTCTGTATGTGTTCCCAGACCGCGTAGCCGCGTGGCTTCGTCACGATGAACCCGCCCATCGGGGCGTAGTCCGCGAGGCCGGCCTTCTGGACGACCTCGGCGTACCACTCGCCGGGTGAATGCTCCTTGCTCTCGGTGATGCCGAGATCCTGCTGATCGCTCATTACCGGAGGGTGGCCCAGGGCGTTATTAAACTATCCGAAGGGGGCTCGTCACGCGCCGAGGGTCGTCAGCGACGCGATCGAGTCTGCCACCCGCCGGTCCATCCCGGCGCCGGTGAAAGTCGGGGTCGGCGTCGCCCGGACGGCGTAGAGCTCGTCGTCCGCGCCGCGGGTGAAGTCGACGGCGACGGCGCGGGCGTCGAACTGCTCCAGCAGCTCCCGGACCGAGGCGGCCAGTGACACGTCGACGTCGGCCTGCCGGAGGGCGGTGTCGTCGTCGACCAGTTCGCTCCGGAGTTCGACGGCGCGCATGTGGGTTTCCCGGCCGTCGTCGACCGCGTAGTAGCGGTACTCGACCGGCCCTCCGCCGACCGCCTCGACGTGGAACGGCGCGGGCGCGTCCAGCGTCGCCGGTCCCTCCCAGCCGTACCGCTGGCCGGGCTCGTACCCGTCGCTGGGGCCGTCGAACCTGACATCGGGGACCCGACAGCCGGCGGTTTCGAGCGCCGAGAGCGTGACCAACCGGGCCGACAGCGCCACCGTCGCGACGAACCCGTTCCACGTCTGGACGCCGGTGGCGTCCGCGTACCGGAGCGCGGCGAGGGCGGTCGGGTGGACCGTGCCACAGACAAGCGCCGACAGCGAGTCGACGTCTGCGGGGGCGACCGAGTCGGACGGCCGGTGGAACTCGACCTCGAAGCCCCGCACGGCCAACCGCTCGGCGACGGGGCGAAACAGCGCGTGGTCCGGGTCACAGACGAACCCGATACTGTCCATACCCGTCGCTCGAAGGGCGTCGGTAAAAAACTCCCCACGAACCGAACGAGTCAGGTGGATTCGGCCCGTAATGCGATCATGAATGTGCCGGGCCACGTCGGCGGACACTGGGGGGCAGTCCACGTCGACTTCACGGTCGTGCTCGCGGTGTCGGCACTGACCACGGCGGCGCTCTGTCTGGCGGGCGTGGCGGCCTACCGCCGGCGGAAGTCGCGGGCGTATCTGCTCGTCACGCTCGCCCTCGCAGCGCTCGTCGCACAGCCGATACTGGGCGGACTGGCGATGGTCGGCGCCGTCGGTCCCGCGACCCATCACACGCTCGAACACGGGGCCGACGCCGTCGTCGTCCTGCTGGTCCTCGGGGCGGTCTACGACGCCCGTGAGACCGAGCGGCGAGGGAAGGTGGAACAGTGAGCGAGACGCGAGCGCGAATCAGACGCCACATCGAGCGGGAGCCGGGCGTCCACTTCCGGGCGTTGACCCGCGGGCTAGAGCTGGCGACGGGACAGGTCCAGTACCACCTCGCCCGCATAGAGGACATCACGGAAGAGCGGGTCAACGGCCGGACCCACTACTACCCTCCGGGATACGACGGGTGGGAGCGGACGGCGCTGGCGATGCTCCACCGGGAGACGGCCCGCGACGTCGTCGCGGTGCTGTACGACGCCGGCGAGTCCCGACCCGACGCGGTGGCCGACCGTGTCGGCGTTGCCCGGTCCACGCTGGAACACCACTTAGACGGGCTGGTGGCGGGCGACATCGTCCGGAAAGACCGGGACGGGAACCGGCTCACGCTCTCGCTGTCTCGCCCCGACGAGACGGTGGCACTGCTCCGGACAGTGGAACCGGGCCTCGCCGAGCGACTGACCGACCGGTTCGAGCGGCTGGTCGACAGCTTCCTTGAGTCCACAGACCACGGCTGAAAAGCGGGCCCGGACCGCGTTCGTCTAGCGTACCAGAAACAAGTAGTTCGGTGAGTCCCTAACCCGGGTGATGAGTGACCGTGGTATCTCCAGACGCGACTTCGCGAAGAGCGCCGTCGCCATCGGCGGCGCGTCGGCGCTTTCCGCCTGCCTCGACCGGTTCGGGTCGCCCGACGTTCCCTCGGGGACCGACCCCGCGAGCCTACCGGTCCGACAGCATTCCTGGAACCAGGGGTTGCCCACGGACGACGCCGGCAACGAGCGGCTGGGCCGGCACCACGTCCTGCTCTTGCTCGACTACGAGCGCGACGGGACGCCGACCGACGCCGACCGGAGACAGGTCACCGACGCCCTACAGTCCCTGGAACGGGCCTACGCCTGGCAGGCCGACGGGCTCCAGTTCACGCTGGGCTACAGCCCGGCGTACTTCGAGCGGTTCGGGGCCGGGCCGACCGGCGTCGACCTCCCCGAGCCGGCGGCGCTGGCCCCCTTCGAGGACCCCGACCTCGACACGCCGGACGCCCTGTTGCATCTCGCGAGCGACCACGAGCAGGTCGTCCTCGCGGCCGAGGAGGCGCTCAAGGGCAACCGCGAGTCGGTCAACGACACCGAGATGGCCGCCTCCTTCGATGGCGTCTTTGCCGAAGCCGACCGCCGCACCGGCTTCGTGGGGGCCGGCCTCCCCGCGGAGAACCAGGACGTGGACGGGGTTCCCGATTCGGAACCGGTGCCCGAGGACGCCCCGCTGTTTATGGGCTTCAAGTCCGGCTTCAAGGAGAACCAGGCCAGCGAGGACCGGGTCACGGTCGAATCGGGCCCCTTCGCCGGCGGGGCGACCCAGCACCTCTCGCGCATCCGGCTGCAGCTCCAGCAGTGGTACGAGCAGGACTCACGGGAGCAGCGCATCTCGAAGATGTTCTGTCCCGCCCACGCCGACGAGGGGGAAGTAGAGGGGGTCGGCGAGAACCTCGGTACCGACAGCGGGGTCGGCGACTGCGCCGAGGACGTGGTCGAGAACAGCCGGACCGAAGGCGTCGCCGGCCACGCACAGAAGGCCGCCCGGGCCCGCGACGAGAACGATTCGCCGATTATCCTCCGGCGGGACTTCGACTCGACCGACGGCGGCGAGGCGCGGGTCCACTTCCTCTCCCTGCAGCGCTCTATCGCCGACTTCGTCGCCACCAAGTCGATGACCAACGGGACCGACGTGGCCGACGAGTCCGCGGTCGGCCAGCGGGTCAACAACGGCATCCTCCAGTACATGCGCGTCGAGCGCCGCGGGAACTACCTGCTGCCGCCCCGTGACCTGCGGGCG
>JBEQBH010000061.1:0-6157 GCA_041639955.1 Halobacteriales archaeon
CGAGAGCCGTCGTCCGGCGTAGCCGTCCACGATGGGTTTTCGACACCCCTATTTGCTCTGTGAACGCGGTGTCAGGGACGACACTCACTCTTCCAGGATATATATTATACAATAGTGAATAATTATTTAACGTAGAACGCCATCTCCCGGAGTGTGATGCCCAGTACAGACAACGATGGAAGTTCGGACCGTACAGACAGGGAAGCCACAGTCAATCGTCGCTCCATGCTTGCGGCGGGAGCGACTATCCTCGCTGGCTCGGCGCTCTCCGGTTGCATGGGCGACGAGAGCGGGTCGGAGTCGGCGACGAACATCGCTATCGTCTCTAGCCCTGCCGGGTTCGACGACAACGCGTTCAACGACCTGGCGGTCCAGGGGCTCCAGGCCGCACAGGAGGAGTACGACATCGAGATAAACCAGGTCGAGGAGACCGAGCAGTCGAACTACCAGTCCACCCAGTCGAACCTCGCCGAGAGCGGCGACTACGACCTCATCGTCCTGGTCTCGTACAACCACACCGAGGCCCTCACGCAGAACGCGGCGGACTACCCCGACCAGAACTGGATGCTCATCAACGACCACGTCGACGAACCCAACGTGACCGGGTACACGTGGGCCAACCACGAGATGTCCTATCTCGCGGGTGTCCTGGGCGGGACGATGACGACCGAGGAGCTCTCCCACGAGGGGAACTCCAACGAGCCAAGCGACGCTCACATCGGCTTCGTCGGCGGCGTCGACGGGGCACTCATCAACGCGTTCGAGGAGTCCTACAAAGCCGGCGCGGAGTGGGTCAACTCCGATGTCACCGTCGACGTGGGGTACATCGGCGATTACAGCGACACGGACACCGCCGCCAGCATCGCCTCCTCCCAGTACGACAACGGCGCGGACATCGTCTACCACGCCGCAGCGGCGGCCGGACAGGGGGTCTTCGAGGCCGCCCAGGAGAACGACCGGTTCGCCATCGGCGTCGACGCGGACCAGTCCGTGACCCTCGAGGAGTTCCAGGATGTCATCATCGGCTCTGCGGTCAAGTACATCAACGAGGGGACCCAAGAGGTTGCTTCGGCGGTCGCCGAGGACGATTTCGATAGCGTCGCGGGCGCGAACACGCTCGGCCTCGAAGAGGAGGGCGTCGACGTCGTCATCGGGCAGGCGTTCGAAGGCAACCTGCCCGATGTCGCGTCCCAGAACATCCAGGAGGCCAAGGACGGAATCACGAGCGGCGATATCGAGGTCCCGTGTTCCGCCTCCGGCTGTAACTGAGTCTCCCGCAGCATCTGGTTGCCATTTATGAACATTTTCACGAAGGATAATGACCGCTGAAGACACGCCCCTCGCCGTGCACATGGAGGGAATCACGAAACGGTTTGGCGACGTCGTGGCGAACGACGACGTCGATTTCTCGCTGGAGACGGGGTCGATTCACGCCCTCCTCGGTGAAAACGGGTCCGGGAAGACGACGCTGATGAGTGTCCTCTATGGCCTCTACGAGAAAAACGAGGGGACAATTTACGTCGACGGCGAGCCCAGAACGTTCGATTCGCCCCGGGACGCGATGGATGCGGGCGTGGGCATGATCCACCAGCATTTCCAGCTCGTGGAGACGATGACCGTCCTCCAGAACATCGTCCTGGGCCACGAGCCAAGCGAGAACGGCCTCGTCGATACGGCGGCCGCCAGAGACGACATCGAAGAGATCTGCTCGCGCTACGATTTCGGTGTCGACCAGTTTCTCGACACGAAGGTCCAGGAACTTGACCTCGGTGCCCGCCAGCGCGTCGAGATCGTAAAGAGCCTCTATCGCGGCGCGGACATCCTCATCCTCGACGAACCGACCGCGGTGCTCACGCCACAGGAGATAGCGGAGCTACTCGACGTGATGGCGGAACTGGCAGACGCCGGGCACTCGCTGATATTCATCACGCACAAGCTGGGGGAGGCACTCGGCGCCGCCGACGAGATAACCGTCCTGCGAGACGGCGCGGCCATCGGCACGGTCGACGCCGACGAGACCTCCGAGGAGGAACTCGCACGGATGATGGTCGGCCGGGAGGTGCAGTTCGACCGTCCGCCGCGGAACCCACCGGAAGGCGACCCGCTCCTCGAAGCCGAAGGTCTCCACGTCCGGGGCAGCCGGAATCTCGAACAGGTACGCGGCGTCGATGTCACCGTCCGGGAGGGAGAGATTCTGGGAATCGCCGGCGTCCAGGGGAACGGACAGACCGAGCTGGTCGAAGCGCTGACCGGACTCCGGGACGTCGACTCCGGGACCGTGCGGTTCAACGGGACGGACATCACCGACACGAACCGCCGCAAGCGTATCGACGAAGGCATCGCGTACATCCCGGAGGACCGGACAACGGAGGGCCTCGTGCAGGAGTACAGCCTCGTTCGGAACGCCTTACTGGGGAACCAGACCGTCGAACCGTTCGTCGACAACGGGATGATAGACTGGGAGGCCGTCGACGGCCACGCCGAGGAGATAATCCGGAAGTACGACGTGCAGCCGCCGAACAAAAGCGCAGAAGCGAAGTCGCTGTCCGGTGGGAACCAGCAGAAGTTCATCGTCGGCCGCGAGATAGAACACGACCCGGACGTCATGATAGCGTCCCACCCGACACGCGGGGTCGACATCGGCTCGATAGAGTTCATCCACGACCGGTTGCTGGAACTGCGTGAGTCGGGGATGGGAATCCTCGTCGTTTCCTCGAAGCTAGACGAGATACAGAAGCTCTCGGACCGCATCGCGGTGATGTACGAGGGCGAGTTCATGGCCACGGTCGACCCGGAGGCGACGACCGAAGAGGAACTCGGGATGTTGATGGCCGGCCACGACGCCGGCGAGACAGAGCGTGCGCCCGGTGGAGGTGTACAGTCGTGAGCGGTTCGTCGGGGCGACTCTACGATGCGGTCGATAGAGCGGCCGGACACATGCTTCGCGCGTCGGTGGTCGAACGGCTGGCGATCGCGACGGCCTCGACGGCACTGGCCCTGCTCATCGGCGTCACCATCGTCGCGGCCGCCGGGTACGACCCGGTGCAGTTCATCACCAGCCTGATAGAGGGGGCGATAGGCGGGCAGTCGGCCATCGCGCGAACACTGCGGTTCTCGACGCTTTTCATCCTGACAGGCGTCGCGGTCGCGGTCGCGTTCAGGGCCGGCGTGTTCAACATCGGCGTCCAGGGGCAGTTCGTCGCCGGCGGCTTCGCGACCATCATGTCCATCATCTGGGCGGCGCCGCTGTTGCCCGAAGGTGCCGTCGGCGGTGTCGGACTGCTCCTGGTCGGGTTCGTGTCGGGAGCGTGTGCGGGCGGCGCGTACGGCGCGTTGCCCGGCGCGCTGAAGGCCTACGCCGATGCGAACGTCATAATCACCACGATTATGTTGAACTTCATCGCGACCGGCGTCGTCGGGTGGCTGGTCCAGAACCCGTTCCGCGGTGAGGGGAACACGGCGCCGAACACGGAGCGGATTCCGGAGTACGTCTCCCTGCCCCGTATCGTGTTCGACAGCCCCGGGTTCTCGATAATCGGGCTCGGCGTCGCGCTCGCAACGGTCGCGGTCATCTTCGTCGTGATGGAACGCAGTCGGTTCGGATACGACATGGTGACGAGCGGCCACCAGGAGTCGGCGGCGACGTACTCGGGCGTCAGCGCCAAGCGGACGGTCGTCCTGACCATGACCCTCTCGGGGATGGTGGCGGGCATCGCCGGCGCGGTCTTTGCGATAATGATTCAGGGCTACTACACCGACCCGAGCGGCATCGGCACGTACGGGTTCGACGCGATAGCCGTGAGCTTACTCGCCGCGAACAACCCGCTCGGAATCGTGCCGGCCGGGTTGCTGTTCGGGGGGCTCGACTCCGCCGGGTCCCACATCGGCATCTACACCGACGTTCCGGTACAGCTCATAGACGGCGTCATCGGGCTCGTCATCCTGTTTGTCTCCGTGCCGGAGCTGTTCCGCATGGCTGCCCAGCGGACCGGCCTGGGAGGTGAGAGCCGATGAGCGTCGCCGAATACGCCGAGCGGAACCGCCTCCGGCTCGCCGGTGTCGTCGCTATCCTCGCCGCCGTGGCGGTGGCGACGGTGGCGATGGATCTACAGATTCTGGACATCGTCACGACGGGGTTCGTAGAGCGGTCGCTGCAGGCTGCGACCCCCATCGCACTGACGGCTATCGGCGGGCTGTACGCCGAGAAGAGCGGCGTCTTCAACATCGGCGTCGAGGGATTCATGATATTCGGCGCGGCCACCGCGGCGACGATGATGTGGATCATAAGCGGGGGCTCGCCCGGCCAGGGCGACGTCTGGCTCGCCATCCTCGCGTCGGTCCTGGTCAGCCTGGTGTTTGCGACCATCTTCGCCGTCCTGTTGATACGGTACGAGGCGGACCAGATAGTCGCGGGGCTGGCGCTGTGGTTCATCGGCCTCGGGTTCGGCCCCTTCATGGCGGTGCTCGTCTGGGACAGCCGAAACAGCCCGAGCCTCGAGAGCGTCAACGACCTCACCGTCCCGGTGCTCTCGGAGATACCGGTAGTCGGTCCGGTCTTCTTCGATACGTCGCCACTGGTGATGTTCACCGCCGTCCTGGCCGTAGCCGCCTGGAAGTTCCTCAACGACACGCGGTACGGGTACTGGATTCAGGCGGCCGGCGAGAACCCGGAGGCGCTCGATACGGCCGGCGTCAGCGTTAGGCGCGTTCGGTACGCCGCCCTTATCTTCTCCGGCGTCATGGCCGGCCTGGGCGGTGCGGTGTTGCTCGCGCAGGCGGGCTCGTTCACCGGCACCGGCGACACGATGGTCAGCGGCCGCGGCTGGATCGGCATCGTCGCCTACCTGTTCGGGAACTACAACCCCATCGGGGCGGCCGTCGCGGCGCTCGTCTTCGGCGGGCTGGACATGCTACAGATCCAGTTGCAGACGGCCGGCATCAGCGTTCCCAACAGGCTCGTCAACCTGTTCCCGTACGCCGCCGTTATCGTCGTCCTCACCGTCTGGGGCTCGACGCGGACGCCCTCGGCCGTCGGTGAGTCCTACGAAAGCGAGGAGTGAGCCCGCTCTCGCGGGGTTCGTTTTCACTGCCAATCGAGAGAGATAGCGGCGTGGGTCACCGACCCGGCGGGACTGCTACCTGCCCGGTCGATGACGACAAGGAGACAGTACCGAACGGGGTCGGGACAGCGGCTCCGGTTATCCGAACTTGCCGGTGATGTAGTCCTCGACGCGCTGGCTCTCGGGGTTCTCGAAGATCTTGTCGGTGTCGTCGAACTCGACGAGTTCCCCGCCCGTGAGGAAGACGGCCGTCTTATCCGAGATGCGAGCGGCCTGTTGCATGTTGTGGGTGACGATGACGACAGTGTACTCCTCGGCCAGGTCCTCGATGAGGTCCTCGATCTGGGAGGTGGCGATGGGGTCAAGCGCCGAGGCCGGTTCGTCCATCAGGATGACTTCGGGGTCGACGGCGATGGCCCGGGCGATACAGAGACGCTGTTGTTGCCCCCCGGAAAGGTCCAGCGCGGACTCGTCGAGGCGGTCTTGCACCTCGTCCCAGAGGGCGGCCTTCTTCAGAGACTCCTCTATCACCTCGTCCATGTTGTCGGTCTTGTCCTGCGTGCGCAGCCCGTAGGCGACGTTGTCGTAGATGCTCTTGGGGAAGGGGTTGGGGTGTTGGAACACCATGCCGATGCGACGGCGCAGGGCGACCGGGTCGACGTCGTCGTCGTAGACGTTCTTCCCGTTGAAGGTGAGTTCCCCATCGACGCGAGCGATGTCGATGAGGTCGTTCATGCGGTTGATACACCGCAGGAACGTCGACTTGCCACAGCCCGACGGCCCGATCATCGCGGTGACCTGGTTCTCGGGAATGGCGAGGTCGATGTCCTGTAGGGCCTGTGTCTCGCCGTAGAACACGTCGAGGTCACGGGACTCGATTATCGAGTCGCCCGTCGTGACCGTCCCGCGGTCGTCGTTCTCGCTCAGGCCGCCCTTCCCCGGGTCGGACGTGACCAGCGAATCTGTCCCTTCGTCGTCGGTCTCTGTCGCCATGTCCTCTGTTGTCATTAGTAAGCCTCCTGTTGGTATTTATTGCGGACGAGAATCGCGACGCTGTTCATCGACAGCAGGACGATAAGCAGCGTGACGACACCGGC
>JBEQBH010000062.1:0-6095 GCA_041639955.1 Halobacteriales archaeon
GAGGCCGAGGTGGCCGGCCCGCAGGACGAGTACGAGGACGCCGTCTCCCGGGCCAAGGAGTACGTCCTCTCCGGGGACATCTATCAGGGTGTCATCTCCCGGACCAGAGAGCTCTACGGCGACATCGACCCGCTGGGGCTGTACGCGGCGCTGCGGGAGGTCAACCCCTCGCCGTACATGTACCTGCTGGGCCACGACGACCTGAGCATCGTCGGTGCCAGCCCGGAAACGCTGGTCTCGGTGGCCGGCGACCGCGTCGTCTCGAACCCCATCGCCGGAACCTGCCCACGAGGGAACTCACCCGTCGAGGACCGCCGGCTGGCCGGGGAGATGCTCGCCGACGGGAAAGAGCGGGCCGAACACACGATGCTGGTCGACCTGGCCCGAAACGACGTTCGCCGGGTCGCCGAGGCCGGCAGCGTCCGCGTCGAGGAGTTCATGAACGTGCTCAAGTACAGCCACGTCCAGCACATCGAGTCCACGGTGACGGGGACACTCGCGCCGGAGAAAGACGCGTTCGACGCCGCCCGCGCGACCTTCCCCGCGGGGACGCTCTCGGGGGCGCCAAAGATTCGCGCCATGGAGATAATCGACGAGCTGGAACGCTCCCCCAGGGGTCCCTACGGCGGCGGCGTGGGCTACTTCGACTGGGGCGGAGACACGGACTTCGCCATCGTCATCCGGTCGGCGACAGTCGAGGAAGGGGTCGCACTGCCCGACGGCGACGGTGAGCCGGCTCACGACCGCGTCACCGTCCAGGCCGGGGCCGGTATCGTCGCGGACTCGGACCCCGAAAGCGAGTACGTAGAGACCGAACAGAAGATGGACGGTGTGCTGGCGGCTGTCGAGCGAATCGAGCGGGAGGACGGCACGGCCGAACCACCCGCGGACGAAGCGGGGGTGGGCCGATGAGTGCCGACGCCGCGAGTGACGCGGCGGCCGACCAGCCCCGCGTCCTCTTTATCGACAACTTCGATTCGTTCACGTACAATCTCGTCGAGTACGTCTCCGAACACGCCGAGACGGAGGTCGTCCGGAACACGGCTACCCTGGCGGACGTGCGGGCCTTCGACCCCGACGCCATCGTCATCTCGCCGGGGCCGGGACACCCCGAGAACGACCGCGACGTGGGCGTGACGATGGACGTGCTTCGCGAACTCAGCCCGGACGTGCCGACGCTCGGCGTCTGTCTCGGTCTGGAGGCGGCCGTCTACGCCTACGGCGGGACCGTCGGTCGCGCGCCCGAACCCATCCACGGGAAGGCCTTCCCCATCGACCACGACGGCGAGGGCGTCTTCGCCGGGCTGGACCAGGGGCTCCAGGGCGGACGGTACCACTCCCTTATCGCGACCGAGGTGCCCGACGAGTTCGAGGTGACCGCCACGACGACGACTGACGAGGGGACCGAACTCGTGATGGGCGTCCGCCACCGCGACTACCCCATCGAAGCCGTCCAGTTCCACCCCGAATCGGTGCTCACGGCGGTCGGCCACGACGTCATCGAGAACTTCCTCGACGGGCTCTAGAGCACGCCGAAGCCGAGCAGGCTCAGCAGCCACAGCACTGCGACGGCGATGATGGCGATGATGACGAGCCGCCACGCGACTTTCATCACTAGGCGACCGACGAGCAGGACGACCGCAAGCAAGACGAGACCGACGAGTACAGCAGGAACGGTGCCAACTCCACCGAGTTGCAACAGGGCGAGCATACTCGCTGTGACACACAGCGGACACAAATACTTCGTGGCCCGCTCGTCGGTAATAGCGCCGGATTGACTGCCCGCCCAGCGCGCACCGCGGGACGGCGACGGGGCGCCATCGAATCGCAGGACGGCGTCGCGTCTGATGGCGCTGGCGCTGGCAAAAATTGCGACGCCTGTGGCGGCTATCTCCACCCGAAACCCCCACTAGTTTCGACTGGATTCCCCGGCTCTTTCCGGCGGTTTGTCGGTCCCCGTTTCCACTTTCACTGCGGTCTAATCACCATTATTAGCTAACCTGCGTTGCTAGTGGTCACACGCGACTCCGTCGTACGAGTCGCCGCGCACAACTCACACGGAACGTTGTAGTGAGAGACCGTCGACACGAACAGAATCTACAACACTCCGTACCACAACCGCCGAAGCCGTGACTCTCAACCGCCGCCGAGCGCAGAAAAACAACCATTATACGATACCGATGAATACGTATTCGCCGTCAGAAATGATCGGAACTTGGAACACGCCAGAACGGGGTATAGCCCGACAGCGCCACGCTGTCGACGGAGGACAGACACATGAGTAAGGGCGAACTCGGCGCCGACGAACTCACGCTACCTATCAAGCGTACCGAGGGGGACACGCTCGAAGACCGGCTGACAGGAAACGCCTACAACAACATCCTGCCCGCACGATACCTGCGCAAGGACTCAAACGGGGACCTCGTCGAGGAGCCCGAGGACCTCTTCGGACGGGTCGCGAAGAACGTCGCCCTCGCCGAGGCCGTCTTCGAGGCCGACAAGCAGGACCTCGAAATCACGGTCACGCCCGACCAGCTCAAACCCGACCACCCGCGACGGGACGAACTCGCCGACGAGGTCTTCGGCAAGGGCACGACCGTCGACGACGACGCCGAGACGACTCTCTCTGTCTACAACGTCAACAAGTTCGCCTACGACACCGTCGTTCCGGAGCTACCCGACTCGGTTCGGAGCCACGTCGAGGAGACGGCCGACTCCTTCCAGGAGCAGATGGAACGGCTCTCCTTTATGCCGAACTCGCCGACGCTGATGAACGCGGGCGACGAGCTGCAGCAGCTCTCGGCGTGTTTCGTCGACTCGCCGGCCGACGACATCGACGACATCCACCAGACCGCCAAGGAGGCCGCCCAGGTGTTCCAGTCCGGCGGCGGGATGGGGTATGCGTTCTGGAAACTGCGCCCCTACGGTGACCCCGTCGGCTCGACCGGCGGCATCGCGTCCGGCCCCATCACCTTCATGCGGACCTACGACCAGATGTGCGAGACCATCGCCCAGGGCGGCGCCCGACGGGGCGCACAGATGGGTGTCATGCGGGTCTCCCACCCGGACGTCATCCAGTTCATCCACGCCAAGAACAAGGACGTCTCCCTGGCCGAGACGCTGCGCCTGAACGACCCCGACGACTTCACGCACAACTCCTTCGCAGAGGCCCTCGAAGAGGCCCGCGAGCTCATCGACGACGACGGCAAGGTCCCGAAACACCTCCGCAACGCCGTCGAGGGCCACCTCTCGAATTTCAACATCTCCGTCGGCATCACCGACGACTTCATGGAGGCCTACAAGAACGGCGAGGAGTTCACCTTCACCAACCCCCGCACGGAGGAGCCCCACATCGCCACCGCCGAGACCAAGGAGCTGTACGACATGTTCGACCTCGGCGAGTACGTCGAGGTCGGCGAGGAGCTCTCGATTCCGGCGGAGAAGCTGTTCGAGCGCATCGTCCAGGGCGCCCACGAGAACGGCGAGCCGGGCGTCATCTACCTCGAACGCGTCAACAAGCAACACTCCTTCGACGTCGAGGAGCATCCGGACCACCAGATTCTCGCCACGAACCCCTGTGGCGAGCAGCCGCTGGAGGAGTACGAGGCCTGTAACCTCGGTCACATCAACCTCTCGACGCTCGCGTCGCTTGACGCCCCCGACTACCGCGTCTGGGCCGACGAGCACGGCGACGAGTACGAGACGCGGGAGGCGGCTATCTCCGCGTTCCTCGACGAGTCACTCGACATGGACGAACTCGACGACCGCATCGAGCTCGGGACGCGCTTCCTCGAGAACGTCGTCACGATGTCCGACTTCCCGGTCGAGAAGATAGAGCAGAAGGTCCGCGAGATGCGGAAAATCGGCCTGGGCATCATGGGGCTGGCCCAGCTGTACATCCAGCTCGGTGTCGAGTACGGCTCGCCCGAGGCCAACGAGATAGCCCGCCAGGTGATGCGCCACATCAACCACGGTTCGAAGCAGGCGAGCCACGAGCTCGCACAGGACCGCGGGACCTTCGACGAGTGGGACAACTCCAAGTACGCGAACCCGACCGAGTACGCCGAGTGGTTCGAGAAACAGACCGGCGAGGACGCCGACGACTGGGCCGACGGGTACCCCATCCGCAACCACAACACGACGACCATCGCGCCCACCGGCACCACGTCGATGATCGGCAACACCACGGGCGGCTGTGAGCCCATCTACAACGTCGCCTACTACAAGAACGTCTCCGACGACGTCCAGGGCGACGAGATGCTCGTCGAGTTCGACGACTACTTCCTGCGCGCCCTGGAGGACAACGACATCGACGTCGACGCGGTCAAAGAGGAGGCCCAGGAGCAGATGGCCAACAACGAGTTCGACGGCGTCGACGGGCTGACCACCGTCCCCGACGCGCTCGGTGAGCTGTTTGTCACCACCGGCGACCTCTCGGCACGGGACCACGCCGGCATCCAGGTCGCCTGCCAGGAGGGTGTCGACTCCGCTATCTCGAAGACCGTCAACGCGCCCAACGACTCGACCATCGAGGACGCCGCCGAGGTGTTCCAGTACATCTACGACCACGGCGGCAAGGGCGTCACCTACTACCGCGACGGCACCCGCAGCAAGCAGGTGCTGACGACGCGGGCCCAGAACGCCGAGTTCGCGGACATGGACACCGAGGAGATTGTCGCCCAGATAGAGGAGATGTTCGACGGCATCGAGGGCTTCCTCGAGGACGAGGCCGTCCAGGCGGCACTGGACGACTCCGTCGAGGCCCTGCTCGCCGACGCCGACGGCGAGGACAACGAGTTCGCACGCAAGCGCTCCCGTCCCGACGTACTCCACGGCGTCACCCAGCGCATCGACACCGGCTACGGGAAACTCTACGTCAACATCAACGAGGACCCCGAAGCCGAGCGCCCCTTCGAGCTCTTTGCCAACATCGGGAACTCCGGTGGCTTCACCGCCTCCTTCACCGAGGCGCTGGCAAAGACCATCTCGACGGCGCTGCGCTCGGGCGTCGACCCCGAGGAGATAGCCGACGAGCTGCAGGGCATCCGGTCGCCGAAGGTCGCCTGGGACAAGGGCGAGCAGATTCAGTCCATTCCGGACGCCATCGGCACCGCCCTGCGGCGCTACCTCGACGGCGACGTCGACAAGGCCTACCCGCAGCAGGTCACGTTAGAGGAGACCGCCGGTGACGACGAGGAGGCCCCTGCAGAGTCGACCCACCAGACCGACGGTGGTCCACAGGCCGGCACCGCGAGCGCCGACGCCGCCTCGGTCGATGCCGGTCCGCAGGCCGACGCTGGCACCGACGACGCCCAGAAGGACCTCATCGACGCGGGCGAGAGCCCGGAGTGTCCCGAGTGTAGCTCGATGTCGCTGTACTACTCGGAGGGGTGCAAGACCTGCGAGTCCTGTGGCTGGTCCGAGTGCTGAACTAGCCACGGCCAACTGGAGCGTGTGACACCGGAGCCGTATTTCGCCGCGCCGCCCGCTATTGTATTTCGACGACCTCGTAGACGCCGTCGACAGTGGTGAAATCGACCGTCGCCTCGATTTCCGTCCCTTCCTCGGCGCCCTCGTCGGCGACCAGTGTGACCGGCGTGATGGGGTCGCGCTTGAAGAATGCGACCACCCGCTCGAAAAACGACGGCGTGCCACCCTCCCGACAGACGAGGAGATATCTGGAGTCGGCCAGCTCCGCGACGGTCCCGTCGAGTTCGTACTCGTCCTGTTCGTCGGGCTCGACGACGTGGATGACCTCGCCTGTTATCTCTCTGGACATACCCTGTGGTCGGCGCCGAGTCGGATGGGTGTTTCTGGTCACCGCTATCGCGGTGTGTCCGCTCCTCGTCCCAAAGAGCGATATGGGGATGGCCCGTTCACGGATGTATGAGCGACGACGCCGGCCGGCCCTGTCCGCGCTGTGACCGGTCGATGTACCACCGCCACTGCAAGTACGTCTGCCCGGAACACGGCGTCGTCTACGACTGCGCCGACACGTTCTACTGAGCGGGCCACCGTGATAGCCGCTCCGGGCTGTCTGCTAACGGATTTATACGGGTGGAACCGTAGTGTGGGACAATGAGTGGTCAGGGCGA
>JBEQBH010000063.1:0-6051 GCA_041639955.1 Halobacteriales archaeon
GCCGCGCCGGTCGTCGCGCCGGTCCCCGTCGGCGGCCTGCGGGCAAGTCCGGTCGCGCTCTCGGCCGTCACGCTCACTGCCGCGTTCGCGCTCGGGACGGCCGTTTTCGCCCTGCGCGGCCGGCGGCTGATGGCGCTTGCCCACGGTGTCTTCGCGGTGGCGTGGGCGCTGCTCGTGGCCGGCCCCCTCTTCGGGAGCGGCGACCTGCTTCTGGCCGGCGTGGTCGTGCTGGTGGCCGGCGTCGGCTTCCTGATGAGCCAGGCCCGCTGACCAGTCGGCCACCCTCGCACGAGCCACGACGATACAGCGGCGTGTTATCGGGGTATCGTCTCACAGCGCTACGTCAGGTCGATGGCGTCGTCGAACAGCGGTTTCAGGCGGCTGATGGTCTGTTCGTCGTGTGCGCCCGGGTCCAGGTGGAAGTGTGAGACGGCGTCGGCGTCCCGGAGCTGGCCGGCGAACATGTGGAGGAACTTGAAGACGGGCTTGAGCTCCGCGAACTGCAGCATCTCGGTCATCGAGTCGAAACAGGCGACGAGCTGGCTGCCGTCGTCGCGGTCGTTGAGGTAGTTGTTCAGACGCATCCCCAGCCCCGTGATGTCGTTCGGGTTGGCCGCCGTGACGAAGACGTTCTCGGGGACGCTGTCGTCCGAACGCCCGCCGGGCTGGTCGCCGACGACGACGATACCCATCCGGCCCGGCAGGTCGCCGTGGTGGTCGCGCCACTGGCTGACGAGTTCCGAGGGGGTGTCGGAGTAGGTGACGTGCAACACGTCGAGGCGCTCTGCCGGGCCGGCGGCCTGCAGGTCGAGACAGGTCCCCCGCTTCTCGTCGCTGAGCGAGGGGGCCATCACGATGACGTTCGTGCCAGGTGGCGGAGTTTCGACCGCCATCACTGCCCTCCGTCGTCGAGCGTCGATGCGGTGCTGCCAGCGCCGGGTGGTTGCTGAATTCGCATGTATGGTTCCCGTTCGATGTACTCGACGAGGCGAGTCGACCCCATAAACCCACTCGGTGACTTCTGGAGTTCGATGTACTGGAGCCCCTTGTCTGTCACCCACGTCTCGAGGGTCTGCCAGGCGCCGTTCTCGTAGAACGCGGCGAGTTCGTCGTCGAGCGTCGCCGGGTTGAACATGTACAGCGAGGTGTCGCCGGGCCGATAGAGGTTCTCCTCCTCCCAGAACCGTACCTGGCGAAGCTCGTCGTCGGTGAGCACCGGTAGCTGGGCCTCGACGTTGAGAACGCTGAACATCGGCTGGTCGCCCCGCCGGTCGTCGATAGTCCGGAAGACGGCGGCGGGGTTGTCGGTGTCGTGTTCCTGCGGTTTGAACACGTTGCGCCTGGTGTTCTCCCAGATGTTGGCAAAGTCCACCAGGAAGAGCTGGTCGTTCGCCAGCAGCTCCTCCATGTCGCCGATGCGCTCGTCGATGATGGTCCGCAGGCGCTTCGGGGGAAGCTCCACCGGCGGAATAATCGTAATCGGCATCCCGTCTTCGCGGGCCTGGACCATGAGGTTCGTCAGGATGGAGTGGGGGCTGGCCCGCCCGTCGTGTTCTAAGAGCATCGTTCCGCCCTTGATGATGCCCCCGCCCAGCAGCCGGTCGAGGCTGTCGATGCCCGTCGACATGTGGTCGGAGGAGACGAACTCCCCGGGGTGGGTCCGGAGCCGGGGCGAGATACGCAGCCCCTCGTGGGTGAAGCTGACCTCGTGGACGCGGGTGTCGTGGTCGACGCCGCGCATCTTCACGACCTCCAGGAAGCGGTGGTAGTCCCCGCCGACGTTCTCCTGCCAGAGCCGGAGGACGCCGTGGGTGTTGAACTGGACGGCGTCGCTGGCGGCGACGGTCCTGACGTCGTTCTGGGTGGGGTCGGGCTGGGACTCCTCGGCGGTAAACAGCGCCGTCGCGCCGAACTCGTCGTTGAGCAGTCGGATGAAATCCAGCAGGGTCCGGCGGAACACGTCCTGGTCCTCGCCGATGGCCGAGAGACCCGAGACCGAATCGAGGACCACCCGGTCGGCGGGGGCGAACCGTTCGAGATACTGGGTGATGTACTTCGACTCGAAGGGCGCCGAGTAGTCCCCGCCGAGCATCTTCCCGCCCTCCAGCGTCTCCAGGGTGAGTTCGCGGCTGTCCCCGCTGTCGACGGTCTGGCCGGGCGTCGCGTGTAGTGACGTGACCGTGAGGTTGTCGTGGCCGAGGTCGAAGGCGAAGTCCTCGAAGGCATCGGCAAGCTCCTCGAAGGTCTGTTCGGTGCTGATGTACAGGCAGTCCTCGTCGCGGGCCAGCCCCTCGGCGAGGAACTGCATGGCAAGCGTCGATTTTCCCGTACCCGGGCCGCCGGTGACCAGTACCGTCCGGTTCTCGGGGAGGCCGCCGTCGAGGATGCTGTCGAGCGTCTTACTGCCGGTCGGGACGGGCATAGATGTCTCTGCGCTCAGTTTGCGACCTCCGCATAAAGCCGTGATGGCGACAGTATCAGTCCTGAGACTCCACTAATCGATGTGGACCACGAGTACCGGGACGGGCGAGTTCTCGACGACGCGCTCGGTGACGCTGCCCAGGTTGGCAACGCGGTCGCGGCCGGTGCGCCCGTGGGTCCCCATCACAACGAGGTCGATACCCTCGTCGTCGGCGTAGTCCACGATTGCCTTGTGGGGGATGCCCTCTTCCATCCGCGTCTCGACCGAAAGGCCGGCTTCCTCCCCGCCGACGGCGATGTCGTCGAGCGCGACCTCGCCTTCCTCCTCTAGGGACTGGCGAACGTCGTCCTGCGTGTCCTTCTCGGCGGCCAGCACCAGCCGCCGGTCGACGACGTAGAGCCCGTGCAACACCGCGTCGTTGTCGCGGGCGATGGAGACGGCGTGGGCCAGCGTCTCCGTCGTCCCAGCGCTTCCGTCGGTCGCGACCAGTACGTTGTCGTACATTCCCGTGGAACTGTGTCCCGACGGTACATAGTACTCCCTGTTGGCACGCCACACGCAGTACACCGCGTCGGTTCGGGGCCCGCCTTTCGGCCGCCCCTCGTTGCTCATGGCACACACTTTTGCACTTGCCAGTCGTTATGTATTGTTGTCATGAACGACGAGCGGCAACTGGCGGTCGACCGGGCGGAGCTATACGTCCGGTCGTTACTGCCGGAGGGACACAGCGAGCAACAGGGAGCGACACTGGAGACGGTCGGTGGCCTCGTCGAGGACGGCGTCATCGGGGAGCGCCAGGTCCGGGTGTGCGGACACCAGATACCGGCCTCCGTGGCCGCGACCCGGACCGCGGTCGGCGAGCGCCTCGTCACCCAACTGGCCGCCTTTCAGGAGTGGGCACAGCGCAACGACTGCTCGCTCGCGCCCGCGATGGAGATACGCGAGGTGGACAGGTCGCTGGTCGACGCCCGTTACCGGGCGCTGCGTCTCCCGTCCGTGCTGCTTGCGGAGTACCGCGACGGCGCCCTCAGCTGTGTCACGCCCCACCGCGACGGCGACACCGTCCGCTGTGTCGGGGACCGCCTCGACGAGCTGGCGTCGGGGGACCCGACGACCTTCGAGTCGGTGGGACACGCGCTGTCGCCCACTCCCGCGGGAGCTAGCGAAAGCGTGCCCGAGGACATCGGGACGGGCGATACCGACGCCGGGGAGTCCCCGCCCCTCCAGCGTCGGTAGTGTCCCCTCGCCCCCATCTCAATACACTTATCCCCGGCCGCTGACGTAGCGTGGGTATGAGCACGGTCACGGTCACTCTGCCGGACGGGTCCACGCTTTCGATGGACGAAGGCAGCACGGTCGAGGATGTCGCCTACGAAATCGGACCGGGACTCGGTTCGGACACCGTCGCGGGCGTCGTGGACGGAGACCTGGTGGACAAACACACTCCCATCACCGAGGACGTCGAACTCGTCATCGTCACACCGCAAAGCGACGAGTACGTCGACGTGTTGCGCCACTCGGCAGCCCACGTCTTCGCCCAGGCGCTCCAGCGGGAGTTCCCCGAGGCGACCCTGACCATCGGACCGTGGACCGACGACGGCTTCTACTACGATATCACCGGCGTCGACTTAGACGAGGACGACCTCGAAGAGATAGAGGCCGAAGCCGAGGACATCATCGAGGCCGACTACGACATCGTCCGCGAGGAGGTCGACCGCGAGGACGCCTTCGACCGCTACGAGGACAACCCGTTCAAGCAGGATATCCTGGAGACCGAGGCCGCCGACGAGGACCCGGTCTCGTTCTACCGGCAGGACGACTTCTACGACCTCTGTCAGGGCCCCCACGTCGAGTCGACGGGCGAAATCGGCGGCTTCGCCCTGCTGGAGATATCGGCGTCGTTCTGGCGCGGCGACGAGGACAACGAGACGCTGACCCGCGTCTACGGGACGGCGTTCCCGACCGAGGACGGCCTGGAGGAGTACCTGGAGATGCGAAAGCAGGCCCAGGAACGGGACCACCGGAAAATCGGCCAGGAGATGGACCTCTTCTCCATCGACGAGACCACCGGGCCGGGGCTCCCGCTGTACGAGCCAAACGGCAAGAAGATACTCAACGAGCTCTCCGACTACGTCGGCCAGCTAAACCGCGAGGCGGGCTACGACGAGATTGAGACGCCCCACGTCTTCCGGACGGAGCTGTGGAAGAAGTCGGGCCACTACGAGAACTACGTCGACGACATGTTCCTGCTGGACGTCAACGACGAGGAGTACGGGCTCAAGCCGATGAACTGCCCGGGACACGCGACCATCTTCGACCAGAAATCGTGGTCCTACCGGGACCTCCCGGTGCGGTACTTCGAGGACGGGAAGGTCTACCGCAAGGAACAGCGCGGCGAGCTGTCGGGCCTTTCCCGCACCTGGGCGTTCACTATCGACGACGGCCACCTGTTCGTCCGGCCCGACCAGATAGAACAGGAAGTGCTGGCGACGGTCGACATCATCCTCGACACGCTGGATACGTTCAACCTCGACTACACCGTCCAGTTTGCCACCCGGCCCGAGAAGAGCGTCGGCGGCGACGAGATATGGGAGAAAGCCGAGGACCAGCTCGAATCGGTCCTCGACGAGCAGGACATCGACTACGTCGTCGAGGCGGGCGACGGGGCCTTCTACGGCCCGAAAATCGACTTCGCCTTCGAGGACGCCCTGGGGCGCAACTGGGACGGCCCCACGGTCCAGCTCGATTTCAACATGCCCGAGCGGTTCGACCTGACCTACACCGGCGAGGACAACGAGGACCACCGCCCGGTGATGATACACCGGGCGCTGTATGGTAGCTACGAGCGCTTCTTCATGGTGTTGACCGAACACTACAACGGGAAGTTCCCGCCGTGGCTCGCCCCCGAACAGGTCCGAATTCTCCCGGTCAGCGACGACAACATCCCCTACTGTGAGCAGTTACAGGAGGAACTTAGCGACTACCGCGTCGAGATAGAGGACCGCTCCTGGACCGTCGGCAAGAAGATTCAGGTCGCCCACGACGACCGCGTGCCCTACATGCTCATCATCGGCGACAACGAGGAGGAAGCCGGCACCATCTCCGTTCGGGACCGCAAGGAGCGCGAGGAGAAGGACATCGAACTCGACGAGTTCGCCGACCACCTCGAAACCGAGGTCGAACAACAGCGGACCGCCGTTACCTTCCTCGCCGGTCGGTAGCCACGGGACCGGATTTTTCACCCCCGGCGTCGACTCCTCGCCATGAGCAACGGCGACCAGCCCAGCGACACGATGCGCGAACGCGGCGAGCGCCCGTCGTGGCTGCTCTATCTCCTGCTGGAAGCCAACCGGTGGCTCGTCGCCGGCGTCCTCTCCGTGGCGCTGTTTCTGACAGTGGTCGCCGTCGGCGTCGCCCACCCCGTTCCCGCACAGACGCTGCTTACGGCCGCCGACCCGGTCGAGACGCTGTTCCAGGCTCTCGTCACCGGCATCATCACCGCCGTCACGCTCGTGTTGACCCTCTCACAGCTCGTGCTCTCCCAGGAGCTCGGTGCCGCTGGCGACCAGCGCGACCGGATGGCCAGCGCGATGGACTTCCGCGACGACGTGGCCGACGCTATCGGGATG
>JBEQBH010000064.1:0-6040 GCA_041639955.1 Halobacteriales archaeon
GGGACGGACAGCTGGGGCGTGCTCCAGGACAGCATCGACGCCGTCCCGGACGGCGGCGCCATGCTCGTCTCCGGGTCGTACACGGGCGGGCCACCCATAGAGGTGGGGAAGTCGCTCAGGATACACGGCGGGGACGCGGTTATCCACCAGCGTGCGGCCGGTGACTTCGCGTTTCGCTTCCAGGGGCAGGAGCGGTTCCAGACGACCCTCGCCGACAGCGCCGATAGCGGGGATAGCACCGTCGAACTGGACAGGGCATCGGGGATAGGGCGCGGCGACATGGTGCTCCTCGAAGAGACGGACGGGGACGGCGTGCTGGGCCGCGGTCAACCGCCCGGCGAGCCCCACAGCGTCCTGGCCCGGAACGGGTCTACCGTCCGACTCGAGGATTCGGTCGTCTGGCAAGACGGCTACGACGCGGGCACGCGCGTCTACGTACTCGACCCGATCAGCGTCCACATGTCCGGATTTCGACTGCAGTCACCGGACAAGAGCGGGGATTACTTCGGCGTCCTCGCCCGGAACTGCCGGGACGCCCGCTTCGAGAACGTCTGGCTCGACGGGTTCGGTAACCGCGGGATACTGCTCGAAGCCTGTGCCAACTCCCGGGTCCGTGACTGTACCGTGTTGCGAAGCGCCGACATCCAGAACGGGAACGGCTACGGGATTCAGGTCTGGGCCGGGTGTCACGATATCCTCGTCGAAGGGTGTACCGCAAAGGAGTGTCGACACCCCCTCTCGGTGACGGCCGGCGGCCCCAGAGAAGTCGCCTCGCGGTCGGTCGTGTTTCGGGACTGTTTCGTCACGGCCCACGGGTCGGCCGCGCTCAACTGTCACGGCGGATCGGCCCACGACGTGCGGTTCGAGGGGTGTACGGTCCACACCTGGGACGACCCCGGCGTTCGGACGGGCGCCAGAAAAACCAACGTGACAGGCTGTGAGTTCCGGATGGACGGCCACAACGCCATAGATACGCGCGATGACGGCCAGGAGATGCAACTCACGGTCACCGACACCGACGTCTTCGGTGCGGGCACCGCGGTCCACCTCGACGGGGAGGCGGAGTTCGAGTTCGCCCCCCGCTGGAAGCTCGTGCAGCTCGACGGGGTCCGGGCCAACGGGTGTAGCCGGTTTTTCAACCTCGACACCGAGAACATCGACCGCGTCCGCGAACTGCTCGTCAGCGGCTGTTACTGGGACGAGGTCGCCGAGGAGGGGTTCCGGATTGCGAACCGTATCGACGGCGGCGTCATCGAAGGTAACGACTTCGGCGACGCGCTGTCCGAGTCGCACATCCACGCCCGGGATACCCCCAACACCGCCGTGAGCAACCTGCAGATAGTCGATAACCGGTTCCGACAGCCGGACGGCACGAGCACGTTCGTTCGACTGGCACACAGCCGCCAGTGTGACATCTCGGACAACGCGTTCGAGTCGGACACCGCCGCGGGGGTGTACACAGACGGTGTCGGCTCGACGGCAAACAGCGTGACCGGCAACACGTACTACGCGCCCTCGCCCGCCGCCAACCCGGTCAGCCTGAACAGCGGGTCGGTCGCTCGCGACAACGCCGTCTACGACACAGAAAGCGGAAGCTGGCGCTGACGGTGTGGCATACGAGGGCGGTACCCGCCGGGAACTCGCGATACCCCCTATCTACTTATAGGATTGACAGCTTCCAGTAGTAACTGATGACGATGCTAGAGAAAGTGAAAGCCGGGGTGAGCGAGCCACGCAAAATCCTCCGGGCGGTGAACCAGCAGTACGACACACGGGTCCGGCACCCGGATATCGACCGGACCCAGGTGTTCGAGGAGGACTGGGACAACCTGCTCTTGCTGGACGCCTGCCGGTTCGACCTCGCGGCGGCAGTCTTCGAGACGGACGTGGGCGCCCGGTGGTCCGGCGGCTCCAACTCCGAGGAGTTCCTGGAGTTCAACCTGGGAGGTTACGAGGCCGACGACACCGTCTGGGTGACCGCGAACCCTCACGTCAGCAAGTTCGACGACCGGATATTCGAGGTGGTCGAGCTGTGGGACACCCACTGGGACGAGGAGCTCCAGACCGTGCCCCCGTCGGCGGTGGTCGAGGAGACCCTGGCGGCGGCAGAGCAGTACCCCGAGAAACGCCTGGTCGCGCATTTCATGCAGCCCCACTACCCGTTCATCGGCGAGATAGGCCGCGAGCGCCTGCCGACCCACGGCTCCTTTACCGGAAACGGCGTCAGGGCGGACGGCCGGAGCCACGAGGACATCTGGACGTTACTCAGACGGGGCGAGGTGTCCCAGGAGGCCGTGGCGGCCGCCTACCGCGAGAACCTCGAACTGGCGGTCCCACACGCCAGAGAGCTCGTCGATTCGCTGGACGGGCGCTCCGTGATTTCGTCCGACCACGGGAACGTGTTCGGGCGCGAGATAGGGCCGATTCCGATGCGGCTGTTTGGCCACCCCTACGGGTTCCGGGTCGAAGACCTCATCAAGGTCCCGTGGGTCGAGTATCCGGCTGCCCAGCGGCGGTCGATAACGGCGGGAGAGATAGCGTCCACGTCACCGGCAAACGCCGAAAAGCGCGAAGAGCGGTTACGACAGCTGGGGTATCTAGAGTAGCCCGCGGCCCGCACCAGCCATCCGCTCGAAAGAGCGGGGCGGCGTCTCAGTTCGGCGTGTTCGAGGTGGACGTCCCCTCGGTCGAGACTTCCACGTCGCGTTTGTACCCTCGGAGCCAGTCGAGGAGTCCCGTACTCGGGACATCGAGCGTCCGGGTCTGCTTGTCGTAGTCGGGATAGCCGCCGACGTTGGCCTGGCTGTCGACGAGGCCGTAGTCGCTGTTGAGTCGGCTGACGATACCCTGCTCGACGGCGGGTCGCCGTGCCGGTCGAGGACCGGTACGAGCGAGGACGAACTCCTTGACCTCCGACGCCGGAACCACGTCCTGTTCGATGTCGAGACCGTCGGGCAGAATCGGCGGGGAGTCGACGATCTCCGAGTCCCCGTCGGTGAGCGGGTGGTCGGTCGGCTTGGTCTCGACGCTCTGGGTGTACAGCCGCGCACCGTAGCGGAAGACCTCGACCTCGCTGTCGGAGTCGTTACCCTCCTCGTAGAGCAGTCCGGCCGCGGTGACGTCGGGGTTCGACGAGCCGTTGAAGTGGGCCATCAGCCCCCCGTAGTTGTAGGTGTAGTTGTTCGCGAGGACCATATCGCCCCGGCTCATCGGGTGGCGCCGGTTGCTGTGGGAGAACAGACACCCCATGACCGCGAGGTCCGTACTCCCCTCGTCGTTGAACAGCATCCCGCGCGAGTGGGTGCCCTCGGGGTGGATGGAGTCGTACAGCGCCTCCGCGACGATAGAGTTGATGAACGACCCGCGGGCGACGGCGTTGGACGCGCCCGCGTTCTCGTCGGTCCCCCAGGCGACCGTACAGTGGTCGACCATGATGTCGTCCGCATCGAGGACGAGCCCGTCGGAGGCACCGTCGGTCCCGTCCCCGATCAGGACGCTGATGTGGGACATGATTACCCGCGGCTCGTAGATTCGGACCCGCCCCCGCGTGATAGCGATGCCGGGGTCGGGTGCCGTCTCACCGGCGATCCAGACCTCGGGCGAGCGAACCTGCAGCTCCTCGTCGGGGTCGAGCTGGATGACCCCGCCCACCTCGAACACGACGACGGTTGGGCTGCCGGCGGCGTTGTCCAGTGCCGCCTTGAGAGAGCCCGAGCCGCTCGATTCAAGCGTCGTAACCTTCTCGACGTTGAGGTCGTCCCCGGCGGCCTCCAGCCAGGAGGTGTCCGTGAACGTCTGGTCCCAGCCGAAACCGCTGTCGGTCGGCGCGGTACTGGTACTGCTGCCGCCGGCCGAGCCGGCCGTGACCCACTGGCCGTTGCGCCGTAGCTTCGGCGTCCCCTGGTTCCAGCTACCGCCCTGTCTGAACTTCATTGGTACTCCGAGGTGTCTATCCACAGCGCCCGTGGGCTCACGTTCTCGAACTCCTCTTCCGGGTCCCGCGGCCGCATGTATATCTCGTCGACGTCCGTCGAGACCGGGGAGGTCACGGTCCGCTCGCTGGGCCCCACCAGCCAGTCGAAGAAGTAGTACCAGCTACCGACCGGTTCGTCCCAGGTCGCGGTGGGCGTGTTTATCGTACCCTGGAGGAAGTCGATGTCCGGGTCGCTGTACAGTTCGTCGGTGTAGTCCGCGGTGCTCCAGTCGTTCTCGTCCGCGAACCGCCGGCGGAGCGGAATCGGGTCGCCGTTCGGGGCCCCGCGCTGGAGGACGTACTCGCCGTTGGGGTCGGCGCCCGACGAGCCGGATTCCGGAACGGTAAAGCCGAGGTCGACCCGCTCGGGACCGCCCGAAAGCGTCGCCGTCGTCGACGCGACGACGGGCGGGTTGTCGGCGCCGCCCCGATACTGTCGGAGCTCTATCGTGAGGTCGGCGTTCGAGACGCCCTCGAGGTCGGCGTCGACGACGACGCTGTCGATATGTAGATCCGACGCGGCGAACACGACGCCGTACCCGCCGCCGCTGTAGGCAGAGTCGTGGTAGGTGCCGCCAACCAGCGCGCCGACGTTCGTTCGAGCGGAGTCGATACCAGTGACCGAACTGTCCCCGGCGTTGGCCGCGTCCAGTGCCGCCTGGACGTCCTCGTCGATGAGTTGCCAGTTTTCGTTTATCGGCACGTGCCAGTCCAGTTCGCCCTGATCCGGTAGGTTATAATCGCGATTTTCAGTAGTCATTGTCGTTGTAGTCGTCCGCGTTCGGCCCATCCGTGGTTTCCATCACATCCGTCGAGCGCCGGCTCGATGCGCCACCCCCCAAACAGGAAGTGCCTATTCGGTCCGTCGCTCGGGTATGGTCAGGAACCATGTGTTGGTAGGGCCCTTTTTCTAAGATAAGTATTATTACAGATTTGCCACTGTTGGACAGGTTTGGCGCCCAGTAAGTCAGTTCAGTACCCCAGATACTTGCCGAATTTATTTCGGCCAGATTATATAGTATAACCAATACTACCGGTCGAGAGACCAGCGGTATCGTCTCCAAAGCGGCGCGTAACACATCCATACTGCCCCGGTAGTGTGCTATTTCCGGCGGGGACACCGTCGCGGTCGCCCGCGCGGTGTAGCGCCACGGCGGGTCGGCCGCACACAGGCCTCACTGTCACAGGCGCGTTGGAGCGAGAACCGACGGCGCCACGGGTGGTCGTCCGGGCTCACGGGGAGCGACTAAGCGGTTCCGTTCCCAGCACCGGCCGTTCGGTTGCTGGCCGGCTGGACCAGATACAGGTCGTAGCCGCCGTTGGCCTGGACCTTGTCGATGCCGGGTTCACCGTCCAGATACGCGAAGTCCTCGTGGCTGAACCGGAAGCCCTCCCAGAGCACTGGGTCGCGGACCCGGTCCGCCTCCGGGGTCGGAATGTACCGCTGCCGGTCGTAGTACGCGCGCAGGGAGCGGTTGGCAAAGTGGTCCGGGATACCGTGGTCCCCGGAGTGGAGACCCTCGTCGCCCTCGTAGTAGTACGACCCCGCAGGCTGGTCGGAGCCGCCGACCGCGTGGCCGTACCGGTACGTGCTCGAACGGATATCGTCGAAGGTAATCGCCTGGTCCTGGTACTCGAAGGTCGTCTCGTAGCCGTGCATCTGCTTTTCAGTGACGTGCTGGGAGTCGTAGTACATGTACGGCGAGGCGAACACGACCGGCAGCGAGAGCGCGAGACACAGGCAAAGCACGACCGCGATGAGCCCCTTCGAGGCGGCGGGCGACAACCGTTCGCGGAAGTACTGCAACCCCCGCCCGAGCGCGATAGCGCCGAAGATAGTCCCGAACACCATCATCATCGCGAGATGGCGGAAGTACTGGTCGGAGATACCACCGACGAGGAAGACGACGAAAAGCAACAGGAGGCCGACGAGACCGCCGTAGAGGTACATCGGCAGCATCTGGCCGTTGGTACTCGTGGCCCGGGTGTGCCACCGCCGCCCGCCGCGGACGCGCCTGATCACCACCACGAGCAAGAGCCCGGTCAGCAGGACGTACAGCAGCTGCA
>JBEQBH010000065.1:0-6006 GCA_041639955.1 Halobacteriales archaeon
ACAGTCAGCTCCAGGGCGGTACACAGCGCGACGCTGGTTCCCGGTACGGGCAAGCAGCGGCTCCGCCTCACCGACTCGTCGGCGGACCGGTACAGCCTCCGCATATCGAACGGGTCGGCGTTGTGGCTCCACGAGCGGGACCGAAACCGGGTGATACGGATTCCGCTCACCGGGCCCTCGCGGACGGCCGGCAGCGCAGACAGGGTACGCCGTCTGCTCGTGCGTGCGGGCCTCATGCCGAGCCAAGCTGCGGGCGAGCCGCCCGCAGTCGAGCCACTGCCCGTGGTGCCACAGGAACGGGGCCAGCCGCCACGCCGGGCGACAGCCGGCTACGCCGTCAGTTACGTCGGCAACGAGAGTATCGGCGGCCGGGAGACGTACGAAATCGAGGTCACGCCGCGTGCGGACTCCGCGGCCACGTACCGACAGACGGTCTGGGTCGACGCAGAGCGGCTCTACCCGCTCAAGCGACAGACTGTGTGGCGCGATGACGGCGTCCGGACCGAGTTGACGACCACCTACACGGACGTGTCCTTCGACGCCACCGCCGAACCGGGAACGTTCCGCCCCGACATCGGCCCGAACACGTCCGTCGAGACGGCCGACACGCCGGAGACGACGGTGTACCACCGTCGCGACGCCCTGGCTGCCAACACCTCACTTCGGGTCCCCGACCCGGAGCTGCCGCCGTCGTACGAACAGACCTACGCCACGCGGACGACCGGCGGTGTCAACGGGGTCGGACTCCGGTACGTGAACCGGACCAGCGAAATCACGGTGTCGATGTACAACTACACGTACGAGCCAACGGACCCGGACGAGCGACGCCAGGTCGACGGCCGGTCGGCGACGGTCAGTCGCGGACCGACGTCGTCGGTGTCGTGGAACTGCGACCGCTACCGCTACACCGTCAGGGGAAGCGGCGTGTCGGTCGACCAGCTCGTCACCGTCGCCCGGTCGGTCGGCTGTTCTGCGGCCCCGAGCTAGGGGACCGGCTTCTGGGTCAGAAACTCGGCTCCGATTTATATGTCCCCGGACGCCCACAGACAAGTTGCGGGAGGCAGTGGTCCCACTGCCCAGCCCTCCACGCTCTGGTACTCCCGCATCGCTGTGGGTTCCCACCCGGCTGCCGTGCCCACGTTCCAATCGACCCCGCTGTGCGGTCCACTCCCTCCATCCGTGGTCTCCACCCACCCTCCTTCCCCGCTGACGCGTGGCCGGCCGTCGGACATCGGTTTCTGGCTCGGAAAGTGGCAGGACCTTTTATGCAACCGGCGGCGGTTTGTCCCGTACGTGAGTGAGGACCCGGCGTTGGGGGAGGTTCTCGATCTGCTTAGCGACGAGTACGCCCGGGACATCCTCGCAGCAGCGAGTGAGAAACCCATGTCCGCAAACGAGCTCGCCGAACAGTGTGGCATGTCGGAGCCGACAGTGTACCGTCGAATTAGCTTGCTTCAGGAACACGAGTTGGTGGCGGCACAGACGAAAGTAGAGACCGGAGGCAACGACTACAAGGTCTACGTGGCAACGCTTTCGCGGTTCGCCCTCGAACTCGAGGACGGGTCGTTCGAATCGGCCATCGACCGCCGGACGGCGCCGTCCTTTCCCGGGCAAGCGGAAGACGACACGGCCGACCGGTTCACGAAGATGTGGGAGAACCTGTGATATGATTTCGCTGCCAACGCTCGTCGACTGGCTCATCGTCGGGTTCGCCTTCGGCTCGACGCTGGTAGGTGCGTATATCGGCTACCAGGCCTATCGGGGCTACCGGCGACACGACAGTCCGACGATGCGGTTTCTCTCGCTCGGACTGTTCCTGCTCACGACGGTCGCGTTCAGCATCGCATTCGTCGGGTCGGTGTTGCTCAGACAGGGGATTCTCCCGGTCCGATACCAGCAGTCGCTCACGCTGGTGACGCGGACGCTGCAGTTCCTCGGCGTGGTGTTCATCGCGTACTCGCTCCACCGGCGTGGCTGACGCCCCCGGAACGTTAACGTCGTATGACACATACCAGTAGCCGTGACTCAGTTCGTACTCTACGGCGGGAAAGGCGGGGTGGGAAAGACGACTGTCGCGACGGCCACCGGCCTGCGGCTGGCCCACGAGGGCTTCGAGACGCTGGTCGTCTCGACTGACCCGGCCCACTCGCTTGGCGACGCAGTCGAGCGCTCTGTCGGCCCGGAACCGGTCGAGATACGCGAGAGGCTCTGGGGCGTCGAGGTCGACCCGCAAACGGGTATCGACCGCTACGAGGCGATATTCCGGACACTGGCCGACGAGTTCGACGAGGCGGGCATCCACCTCGACGAGCAGCAGGTCACGGACCTGTTCACATCGGGCGTGATGCCGGGCAGCGACGAACTCGCGGCGCTCGACGGGATGGCGACGTACGTCGACAGCGACCGCTTCGAGCGCGTCGTCTTCGACACTGCCCCGACCGGCCACACGCTGCGGCTGCTCGATCTCCCCGACGTCATGGACCGCGGGATGGCGACGGCGCTCGACTTGCGCGACCAGGTCCGGCGGAAGGTCGACACCGCCCGGACCATGATGTTCGGGCCGATGGGTCGGAAGCGGCGCGACGAGGCCGACGACTTCACCGAGATGCGCGACCGGATGGAACGCGTCGGCGAGGTGCTTCGGGACCCCGCGAAAACCGAGTTCCGAGTCGTCACCATCCCCGAGACGATGGCCGTCCGGGAGAGCGAGCGGCTGGTCGCGCAGCTCCGTGAGTTCGAGGTGCCGGTGACGACGCTGGTGGTGAACAAACTCATCGAGGACCCCGGCGACTGTGAGCGCTGTCGCGGCAAACAGGCCGTACAGGAAGAGTCCCTGGCGGCGCTGCGGGCGTCACTGCCCGAACTGGAGCTGTGGACCGTCCCCGACGAGTCCGGCGAGGTGACCGGCATAGCGGCTCTAGAGCGGGTCGGCAGCTACGTCGGTGGCTGACCGAACCCGACGGCGTTTTGAGGCCGCCCGCCGGAGGCTTCGACCATGGACGACGCCTTACGTCAGCGTATCGAGGAGGCCGCCGAGACGAACGCCCTCCTCAACGCGGTCAAACACGACAGCGAGGCACAGGTCGGGGCCATCATGGGGCCGCTAATGGGCGAGAACCCCGAGTTTCGGGAGTACGGCGACGAGATACCCGGTATCATCGCTCCGGTGGTCGAGCGGGTAAACGGGATGGACGGCGAGGAGCGCAGAGCGCGCATCGCCGAACTCGCCCCGGAACGACTCGACGAGATAGAGAGCGAGGACGAGGGTGACGACCACCCGCTCCCGGACCTGCCCAACGCCGCCGAGGGCGAGGTGCGGATGCGCGTCGCACCGAACCCCAACGGCCCGTGGCACATCGGCCACGCCCGCATGGCGGCGGTCATCGGGACCTACAAGGAGCGCTACGACGGCGAGTTCGTCTGTCGCTTCGACGACACTGACCCGGAGACCAAGCGCCCGGACCTCGACGCCTACGACGCGATTCTCTCAGCTATCGACTATCTCGGCTTCGAGCCCGATGACGTGGTCAAAGCCAGCGACCGCGTCGAAATCTACTACGACCACGCCCGCGAGCTCATCGAGCTCGGCGGCGCCTACACCTGTTCCTGTCCGCAGGGGGAGTTCTCGGACCTCAAAAACAGCGGTGAGGCCTGTCCACACCGCGAGAAGGACAAAGAGACCGTCGCCGAGGAGTTCGAAGCGATGGTCGACGGTGAGTACGACAGCGGCGAGATGGTCCTCCGAGTCCGCACGGATATCACCCACAAGAACCCCGCGCTGCGTGACTTCGTCGCCTTCCGGATGATAGACACACCCCACCCGCGCGAGGAAGCCGCCGACTACCGTTGCTGGCCGATGCTCGACTTCCAGAGCGGTGTGGACGACCACCTGCTGGGTATCACCCACATCATCCGGGGTATCGACCTGCAGGACTCGGCCAAGCGGCAGGGCTTTGTCTACGACTACTTCGGCTGGGAGTACCCCGAGGTCGTCCACTGGGGCCACGTCCAGGTCGACGCCTACGACGTGTCGATGTCGACCTCGACCATCGGCGAACTCATCGCCGAGGGCGAGCTCGACGGCTGGGACGACCCGCGCGCGCCGACAGTGGCCAGCCTGCGCCGCCGGGGCATCCGCGGGGAGGCGCTCGTCGACGCGATGGTCGAACTGGGGACGTCCACCTCCGACGTCGACCTCGCCATCTCGTCGGTCTATGCGAACAACCGCGACATGATAGACGACGACACCGACCGAGCCTTCTTCGTCCGGGACGACCCGGACCACGGGGGACTGGTCGAGCGCGAAGTCGTCGGCGGACCCGACGCCGGCCACCCGCCGCTCCATCCCGACTTCGAGGACCGCGGCCGGCGGGAAATCTCCGTCAGTGCGGGCGTCGCCGTCGAAGGCGACGACCTGCCCGCACGGGGTGAGCGGGTCTGGCTCAAGGGCTATGGGTGCGTGCGACACACCGACGACGGCTTCGAGTACGTCGGCGACGACATCACGGCGGTGCGTGAGGAGGGCGTCGACGTCGTCCACTGGGCGCCGGCCGACGGTCCCGCCCTGCGGCTGCGGACGATGGACGGTGACGTGACCGGTGTGGCCGAACCCGGCGTCCTCGACTACGGGTCCGACGCCACGCTCCAGTTCGAGCGCATCGGCTTCGCTCGCCTCGACCGCGTCGACGGTGACGGCGAATCGGTCGCCTACTTCGCACACCCCTAACAGGAGAACTCGAACCGGGCGCCGCCGGACTCGCTTTCCGTGACGGTGACGCGCCAGCCGTGGGCGTCCGCGATGGTCCGGACGATGTCGAGCCCGAAGCCCGTCCCGTCCTCCGCCGTGGTAAAGCCCGATTCGAACACCTTCTCGCTCTCGCTCTCGGCGATGCCGGTCCCGTCGTCGGCGACGTAGAACCCCTCGGCTAGCGCGCCGACGGTCACGGTCACGGGCGCGTTCTCGGTCCCGCCGCCGTGGCGTATCGCGTTGCTGAACAGGTTCTCCAGCAACTCCACCACCCGATCGGGGTCACAGTCGACGGTCGGCGGGTCGGCGATCTCGATTCGCCCGCTCTCGCTCGCGACGTTCGCCCACGCCTGCTCGGCCAGCGTCGAGAGTGCCGCCGGCTCCGTCTCGTCGATGGCTCGCCCCTGTCTGGCCAGCGCCAGGGTATCGTCGATGAGCCGTTCCATCCGGTTCAGAGCGCTCTCGGCGTCGTCCAGGTGGGCCGTGGCGTCCCCGTCGGCGTCCCGCGCGAGCTGGAGATGCCCCGTCGCGACCTGCAGCGGGCTCCGGAGGTCGTGGCTGACGAGGGTGGCGAACTCGTCGAGCCGCTCGTTCTGGCGTTCGAGTTGCCGCTCTCTGGCCTTCTGGTCTGTGATGTCCGCGATGATGGCCACGGTGCCGACGATGTCCCCGTCGGTGTCCCGTATCGGGGCCGCCGACACTCTGACGGGAATCGTCTGCCCGTCCTCGCGTCGTAGCTCCGTCTCCCACCCCGTGAGGTGGTTCCCGGCCGAGACCCGCTCGTGTCGTTCGAGGAGTTCCTCCCGGTTTTCCTCGGGGACGAGCGGCAACGCCTCGCCCCGGACGTCCTCGGCCTCCCAGCCGAACAGCGACTCCGCGGCGGGGTTCCAGACTTCGATAACACCCTCGGTATCGTGGGCGACGATGGCCAGTGGCGAGGCTTCGACGAGTGTCTCCAGGCGCTCGGTCGTCTGGGCCAGTTCCGACTCGATGGCCTTCCGGCGGCTGATATCCCTGATGATGCCGACACGGCCGGTGTCGCCGTCGTCGAGTTCGACCGGCGCGAGGTCGAGTTCGCAGGGGACATCGGCCCCGGATGCCGTCCGAACCGTCGCCTCCGTGCGGTCGCTGGACCCGCCGTCGGTGACCGTCGGTTCCGGCCCCAGGACTGCCGATATCGGTTCGCCGACGAGGGCGTCGCCGTCGTACCCAACCAGCTCCGCGAACGGGTCGTTGTACCGGACGATGCGGTCCTCGCC
>JBEQBH010000066.1:0-5977 GCA_041639955.1 Halobacteriales archaeon
AGTACCCCGACGATTCCTTCGAGCGGATGCAGGAGGTCGTGGCCGACGGCACCGTCGAGTACGATGCCTATCTCCACGACGCCGACCAGTCGGTCGCGGCGGCCTACGGCGCCCGCTGTACGCCCGACCCGTTCCTCTTTGCGGCCGACGACGGCGACTTCCGGCTCGCCTACCACGGGCGGCTCGACGACGCGCCCAACCCCGACGACGAACCCAGCGAGCGGGAGATGGCCGCCCACGTCGAGACGCTGCTGGCCGGCGGGGAGATAACTGCCGCCGAAAAGCCCTCGCGGGGCTGTTCTATCAAGTGGATGGACGGTAACGAACCGGACTACTGGGACCTCTGACCCGGTCGACACGTTGTGGTTTTCTGAAAATCCTTCTCACCGGAGGAAACTATCGCTGTAATCTGCCGGGCAGGTTTATGTATCAGCACATCGTCTATAACTATGGACTATGAAGAAACTCATCAACGACCCGGACGACGTGGTCGACGAGATGCTCGAGGGAATGGTAGCCGCCCACCCTGACCAGGTCCGTCGGCTTCCTGACACGAACGTGCTGGTACGCGACGACGCCCCGGTAGATGGGAAAGTAGGCGTCGTCAGCGGCGGCGGGAGCGGACACGAGCCGACCCACGCGGGCTACATCGGCGAGGGGATGCTCGACGGGGCCGCCGCCGGGGGAGTGTTCTCCTCGCCAACAGCCGACGAGTTCGAGGCGCTGCTCGAGGGCGCCGACAGCGGCGAGGGCGTGCTGGCGGTCATCAAGAACTACGAGGGCGACGTGATGAACTTCGAGACCGCCGGTGAAATGGTAGAAATGGAGGGGACCGACGTCGCCACGGTCGTCGTCAACGACGACGTGGCCGTCGAGGACTCGCTGTACACCTCCGGCCGCCGCGGGGTCTGTGGCACGATTCTCGTCCACAAGGCAGCCGGCGCGAAAGCCGCGGAAGGCGCGGACTTAGAGGAGGTCCAGCGCGTCGGCCAGAAGGTCATCGACAACGTCGGGACGATGGGCATGGCGCTGACATCCTGTGTCACGCCCGAGAAAGGCGAGCCGACCTTCGACCTCCCCGAGGACGAAATCGAACTCGGCATCGGTATCCACGGCGAGCCCGGTGTCGAGCGAACCGACGTGATGAGCGCCGACGAGATAACCGAGGAGCTCACGGAGAACGTCCTCGACGACCTCGACCTGGACGAGGGGCAGGAAGTGATGACTATCGTCAACGGGATGGGCGGCACGCCGCTGATGGAGCTGTTTGTCGTCAACCGCAAGCTCCAGGAGATACTGGGCGACCACGGCCTGGAGACGTGGGACGCCTGGGTCGGCGACTACATGACTTCGCTGGACATGGACGGGTGCTCCATCACGGTGTGTGCAGTCGACGAGGAGCTGAAGGAACTGCTGGACGCGCCGGCCGAGACCCCGGCGCTGACGGTGAAATGAGCGACGAGGGCGAGGCAGTCGTCGCCGCGGTGGCGGCGGTCGCAGAGCGGATAGAGGACGAACGGTCCCACCTGACTGACCTGGACTCCGCCATCGGCGACGCGGACCACGGCGGGAACATGGCCCGCGGGTGGGCCGCCGCCGCGGAGGCCGTCGCCGACATCGAGGACCCGGAACCGCCCGAAGTCGTCAAGACCGCCGGCAAGACGCTCCTGTCGGAGGTCGGCGGCGCGTCGGGCCCGCTGTTTGGCGGGTCGCTGGTCTTTGCCAGCTCCGAACTCGAAGACGGCATCACCGCCGAGACAGCCGTCGCGTTCGCCGAGACCTACCTGGAAAAGGTTCAGGACCGCGGCGACGCCCGCATCGGCGACAAAACGATGGTCGATGCGCTGGTGCCGGCGGTCCACACGTTCAAGAAGTCCGTCGAAGTCGACGACATGACGCCCGTCGAAGCGCTCGCGAAGGCCGTCGCCGCCGCCGAGCGCGGCGTCGACTTCACGGTCCCCATCCGGGCGTCGAAAGGTCGGGCCTCGTACCTGGGCTGGCGGTCGGTCGGTCACCAGGACCCCGGCGCCACGAGTACGCTGTTTATCATGGAGGAACTGCTTGACGTGGCGACGGAGCGTCTCGACGCCCCCGACGAGCTGCCCGACCACGCCGAGTCGCCCACGATTCCGGACGGCGAGGTGACCGAGGACTGATGGTCGGCCTCGTCGTCGTCTCACACAGTCAGACGGCCGCCGAGGGTATCGCCGAGGTGGCCGGCGAGATGGGCGGTGAGACGCGTATCGAGCCGGTCGGCGGGGACGGACAGGGCGGCTTTGGCACCGTCGCCGGCGACATCGAGGCGGCTATCGAGGACGCGGATGACGGGGACGGCGTCGTTGTCCTCGTCGACCTCGGCAGCGCCGTGATGAACGCCGAGATAGCCATCGAGATGAGCGACGCCGAGGCCGTCATCGCCGACGCGCCGGTGCTCGAAGGGGCGGTCAACGCCGCCGTCACGGCCACCGGCTCGAAGGCCACCGTCGAGTCGGTCCGCGAGCAGGCCGAGGCGGCCCGCGGCGTCGAGAAGCTGTAGTTACTCCCCGTCTTCGGGGGTAGAGAGCACCGCTTCGAGCGCGTCGAGGGCGGCCTCCGCGTCGTCGCCATCGGCGACGAGCCGGACAGTCTCGCCGTGTTTCGCGCCCAGTCCAGTGACCGATAGCATGCTGTTTGCGGGCACGAGCTTCTCGCTGTCCGCCATCCCTACTTCCACCGTCGCGTCGTACTCGTTGGCCGTCTGGACGAACTGCGACGCGGGTCGCGCGTGCAGGCCGGCCTCGGGGACGATTTCGACTTCGCGTTCCATACCGGCCCGAGGTCCCGGACACGCATTACTATTCGGGGTCTCCAAACCGTTTAGTAGCCAGCTCGTCTCTGACTGGCCGTGAGTCGGCCACTGGGACATCTGTCCGTCGCGCTATCGTTCTGTTGTGTCCTTGCGGTCGGCCTCGTCGACCGTATCGGTATCGACGGAACCCTCGCCGGCTTCGACCTCGGCTACCTGTTGGGAGAGGGGTTCTCGGTGCTCGCCATCGCCTTCGCGGCGTACGGGTGTTACCGGTTCCTGCTCGCGGCCTTCGACCGCCGGACTCCGGACAAGCGCCGCCGGCACGACGCGCGCAACGTCCTGCGACTGGTGGTCGGCGTCGCGGGGACCATGGCTGTCCTCGGCGTCGTCACACAGCAGTGGGTCGGCGTGTTGTTCTCGCTGGGCGTGGTCGGCTTCGCGGTGACCTTTGCCCTCCAGCAGCCGCTGTTCTCGCTCATCGGGTGGCTCTACATCATGGTCAAACGGCCCTACCAGGTCGGCGACCGGGTCGCCATCGAGGACTCGAAGGGCGACGTCGTCGACGTCTCCTTTCTCGTGACGACGCTGTGGGAGATAAACGGCGACCTGGTTTCATCGAACCAGCCCTCCGGGCGCATCATCACCCTGCCAAACAGTGTCGTCCTCTCCTCGCACGTAAAAAACTACACCCGCGAGGAGTTCCCGTTCGTCTGGAACGAGCTGACTGTACAGGTAGCCTACGAGACCGACCTCGACTACGCGACCGAGCTGATGGCGGGCATCGCCGACGACTACATGGGCAACGAGATGGCCGCCCGCATCGGCCGCTATCGCGAGCGCCTCTCGGAGACGCCGGTCGAACTCGAAGTGCAGGACCGACCCTCTGTCAACGTCGTCCAGCAGGAGTCTTGGGTGGAGTTTCGCCTGCGCTATCTCGTTCACCCCCGCCGGGGCCAGCGGGTCAAAAACGAGCTGTATAAACGGATTCTGGAGGCGTTCAACGACGAACCCGACCGCGTGAAGTTCCCCGTGAGCCGGAACCGGTGACAGCCTTTAGGTCTCGTCCGGGCAGAACACCGACATGGACCAGACACCGCTGCCGGACGTGACCGAGCAGTTCGCACGCTCCCTCGCGCCGGAGCGCGACGACATCGTCGCGGAGATGGACGAGCGGGCCGACCGCGAGGGGTTCCCGACGGTCGGTCCCGCCGTCGGGGCGTGGCTCCGCCTGCTCGCTCGCCTGACCGACGCGGAACGAGTGTTCGAGTTCGGTTCCGGATTCGGCTACTCGGCGTACTGGATGGCGCCCGCGCTGCCCGGGGACGGCCAACTGGTGCTCACCGAAATCGACGCCGAGGAGCTCGATGCGGCACGCGAGTACTTCCGGCGGGGCGGCTACGCCGACCGAGCGGTCTTCGAGCACGGCGACGCCATCGACACCGTGTCCCGGTACGACGGCCCCTTCGACATCGTACTCGTCGACAACGAGAAAGACCGGTACGTCGAGGCGTTCGAGGCGGTCCGGGAGAAAGTACCCGTCGGGGGCGTTGTCGCCGCGGACAACGCCGTCGAGGCCGCGCCGCTTGACTTCGCGGACGTCCGGGCGCTGCTTGCCGGCGAGTCAGTCGAGGCGAGCGACGAGAGCCGCGGCGTCGCGGCGTATCTGGAGCGTGTTCGGGACGACCCCGACTTCGAGACGGGTCTGCTCCCGCTGGGGGAGGGCGTCGCCGTCAGTGTGCGGGTGGCCTAGGGGCGCCGGAAGACCCAACGGCGTCCGTGGCATTAGTTGACACATGTCACCTAGTGACGCCGAATCCACGCCAGACAAGTTCGGACTGGACGGAGCGGTCATCGAGCGGACGGCCGAGAAGGCCGAGATGGACGCCAGTAGGCTGTTTGGCACCCTGGAAATCCTCCACGCGGAACTCATCGGCCGCCACTCCAATCTCGAACGCGAACGGGAGTACGTCACGGTCGACGGCGTCCGGGCCTACCGCGTCGACGAGGCGGTCTGGGACGAGTTCCTCGCCGAGTTCGACATCGACGACACCGAGGCGGCCGCCGTCCGGTACGCCCACACCGAACAGGCCAAACTCCTGTTTGCGAAGTCCGTCAGCGGCAGCGACACCTTCGGCGCCGGCGAGGAGGGCGTCGTCATCGGCATCGACACCGCCGAACAGTTCTAGTACCCCGAACTCCGATTCTCGGCATCGAAAATTGGGGTGCATAGCTTATGTGCCAGGCCTGGCAACCTCCGCACAACTGATAATGAGCTTAATGATAGATATCCGGAAGCTCGGGCTCTTCAACAAGATGGCCAAGGAGGGGGGCAACACCGTCGCCAATCACCTGAGCCAGATGACCGGGATGGAGACGGAGATGGAGATTACGAAGATAAACTTCATCGATATCCCGGATATCAAAACGCACATCGGCGACGAAAAGCAGATCGGCATCAGCATCGAGATGGTCGAGAAGCCCCACGGCTACATCCTCTTTCTGTTCAACGCCAGAAGTGCGAAGGACCTCGCTCACGGCATGATCGGCGACATGGGCGAGACCAGCGAGGCGGGCGGCTTTACCGATATGGAACGGTCGGCTATCCAGGAAATCGGCAACATCATGACCAGCGGCTTCATCGACGGGTGGGCGAACGTCCTCGATACGACTATCGACATCTCCACCCCGAACTTCACCTTCGGGCCAGGCAGCGGCATGGTCGACCAGCTCGTCGGCGACCGCGACAACGACATGGCGCTGATGTTCGACTCACGGGTCCACGCGCTGGATTCGGACATCAACGTGAAGGTGTACACGTTCCCCGAACTGGAGGAACTGGTCGAGCTGATGCAGGAAATCGAGGTCTAACCCCGAACCGGATTCCGGCTTCGGTTCTCCGCGGATTCCCCATCCGGTCACAACGTCTATTGTCGGGGAGAGCGCTACGCCACGTGTCGACGATGGCTTCGCTCACAGGCCTCAAGCGAGCGATACGGGAGGGTATCAGTGGGTCGCCCCACCAGCGGCTGTCGCGGGCGCTCGTCAAGACCCTGCTGTACCGGGTACTCATGATCGTCATCACCGTCGGCGTCGCGTTTTTCGTCACGGGGAACACCGGTACGTCACTCAGTATCGGTGTCGCCTCGAACGCCATCAAGACGGGCACGTACTACGGCTACGAACGCCTGT
>JBEQBH010000067.1:0-5921 GCA_041639955.1 Halobacteriales archaeon
GCCCTGGACCTCGAAACCGCGGCCGAGCGCGTCCAGGCCCACCACGACGCCGCCAAGGAGGTAAACGAGGACGTCATGGTCATCTGCCACGGTGGCCCCATCGCCTGGCCCGACGACGCCGAGTACGTCCTGAACAACACGGAGGGCGTCGTCGGCTTCTTCGGCGCCTCCAGCATCGAACGGCTCCCCACCGAAGAGGCCATCCAGAACCAGGCCCGCGAGTTCAAGGAGATAGAGTTCTGAGATGGCCGTCGTCATCATCGGGACCCTCGACACGAAAGGCGAGGAGATAGATTTCGCCAGGAGCGTTATCGAGTCACAGGGCGTCGACACCCATCTGGTCGACGTGGGCGTGATGGGCGACCCCGAGATAGAACCCGACACCACCGCTGCCGAGGTGGCCGAGGCCGGCGGGACGACCCTGGCGTCGCTCCGGGAGGACGGCGACCGCGGCACGGCGATGGAGGCGATGGGCGAGGGCGCGGCCGCGGTGGCCGAACGCCTGCACGACGAGGGGACCCTCGACGGCGCCCTCGGACTGGGTGGCTCGGGCAACACCTCCATCGCGACGGCGGCGATGCGGGCGCTGCCAATCGGGGTACCGAAGTTCATGGTGTCGACGGTGGCCTCGGGCGACACGGAGCCCTACGTCGGCTCGCGGGACATCGCCATGCTGTACTCGGTTGCGGACATCGAGGGGCTGAACCAGCTCTCCCGGCGGGTCATCAGCAACGCCGCGCTGGCGATGGTCGGGATGGTGGCAAACGAGCCCGATGTCGAGGTGCCCGACCGGCCGACCGTCGCCATCACGATGTTCGGCGTCACGACGCCCTGTGTCCAGCACGCCCGCGAGGTGCTGGAAGAGCGGGGGTACGAGACCATCGTCTTCCACGCGACCGGCACCGGCGGGCGAGCGATGGAGGCACTCGTCGACGAGGGACTCGTCGACGGCGTCCTCGACGTGACGACGACCGAGTGGGCCGACGAACTCGTCGGCGGCGTGCTCAACGCCGGTCCCGACCGGCTGGAGGCGGCCGGCGAGGCGGGCATCCCGCAGGTCGTCTCGACCGGCGCGCTCGACATGGTGAACTTCGGCCCCCGTGACTCCGTCCCCGAGCAGTTCGAGGGACGGCAGTTCCACGTCCACAACCCACAGGTGACGCTGATGCGGACCACTCCCGAGGAGACCGCCGAGCTGGGCGAGATTATCGCCGGGAAGCTCAACGCCGCCACCGGCCCGACCGCGATGATGCTCCCGCTGGGTGGCGTCTCGATGCTCGACGTCGAGGGCGAGGACTTCCACGACCCCGAGGCCGACACGGCGCTGTTCGACGCCCTGCGCGAACACCTCGACGATGACGTCGAACTAATCGAGCGCGAGGAGGACATCAACGACGAGGCGTTCGCGGAGGTGCTCGCCGAGAAACTCGACGAGTACATGCGAGCGGCCGGTGTCGGTCCCGACGAGGCGTAGGCAGGGAAACCTGCTATCGGGGGGTTGGTTCCTACCGGTAGGGTCGTGGGAGCCTCCGCAGAACGCGGGGCCGACACCCCGGCCGCGAAACAGCTCGCTACGTCGAGCAGAAACAACACGATAGATTATTATGATATCGGCCGGAGGTGTATTGCGATGAAAGCAGTCCAGTTCGACGCCCACGGCGACAGAGACGTGCTCACATACGACGAGTTCCCCGACCCGGCGTGTGGCCCTCGGGAGGTGCTCGTCGACGTCAAGGCGGCCTCGCTGAACCACCTCGACATCCACACGCGGCGAGGCCTGCCGGGAATCGACCTCGAACTACCACATATTCCGGGGAGCGACGCGGCCGGGGTCGTCACGGAGGTGGGCGACAACGTCACGCGGTTCGAACCCGGCGACCGCGTCGCGCTGCTGGCCGGCACGAGCGGCGGTGACGACGAGTTCAGCCGCAAGGGGGACCCGACGCTCGCGCCCGACTTCCACATCATCGGCGAACACGTCAGAGGGGTCCACAGCGAGTTCGCCGCCGTCCCCGAGGCGAACCTCACGCCCGTCCCGGAGGGGGTCGACTGGGAGACGGCCGCCGCCGCGCCGCTCGTCTTCCAGACCGCCTGGCGGATGGTCCGTGACCGCGGCGAGCTACAGGTCGGCGAGTCGGTGCTCGTGCTCGGGGCGTCGGGCGGGGTCGGCCACGCGGCGGTACAGGTGGCCGCCGAGGCCGGCGCGGAGGTGTTCGCGACGGCGAGTACCGACGAGAAACTCACCTACGCGGCGGATCTGGGCGCCGACCACACCGTCAACTACGAAGAGAACGACTTCGCGAGCGAGGTCCGGTCGCTGACCGGCGGCCGCGGCGTCGACATGGTGGTCGACCACATCGGCGCCCAGACCTGGCGGGACTCGCTCAAGAGCCTCGTGAAGGGCGGCCGCGTCGTCACCTGCGGGGCGACGACCGGCGGGACGCCGGAGACGGACCTCAACCGCATCTTCTGGAACCAGCTCCAGGTCATCGGCTCGACGATGGCGACCCACGGACAGGCCGAGGACGCACTCGAACTGGTGTGGGACGGGACCTTCGAGCCGCGCATCCGTGAGACGCTGCCGATGAGCGACATCGCCGAGGCACACCGGCTCATCGAGGAGCGCGAGGGCTTCGGGAAGGTCGTGGTCGTGCCCGACAGCGAACTGTAGCGGGTCGAGCGAGGCCCGTTCAGCGCACCGATTCGAGCAACAGTCGCTGTTCGACCCGCTTGACCTCGTGTTGGACGTCCCGAACCGCGTCGATGTTCGCCGAGATGGAGCTGACCCCCTCGTCGACGAGGAACTGGACCATCTCTGGTTTCGAGGCCGCCTGTCCACAGATGCTGGTCGCCACGCCGTGTTCGCGACACGTGGCGATTACCTGGCCCATCAGCTCTAACACGGCGGGGTGGAGCTCGTCGAACCGGCCCGCGACGTTGGTGTTGTTGCGGTCCACGGCGAGGGTGTACTGCGTGAGGTCGTTCGTCCCGAAGGAGGCGAAGTCGATGCCCGCCTCACAGAGGGTCTCGATGCCGAGCGCGCTCGCGGGCGTCTCGACCATCACGCCCCAGTTCCGTTTCTCCGGGTCGATACCCGCCGCCTCCATCAGCGACTTCGCCCGCAGCACGTCCTCGGCGTCCGTGACGAGCGGGAGCATGAGCTCGACGTTGTCGTAGCCGAGTTCGTACAGCCGGGCGAAGGCGCGCAGTTCCAGTTCGAACTCGTCGGGCCGGTCCAGCGACCGCCGGACGCCGCGGTAGCCCAGCATCGGGTTGTGCTCGGCGGGCTCGTCCTCGCCGCCCTGGAGCTGGCGGAACTCGTCGGAGGGGGCATCGAGCGTGCGGACGCGCACCGGGCGGGGGTAAAAGGCCTCCGCGACGCCGCGGACGCCCTCGACTATCTCGTCGACGTAGGCGCGCTCGCCGTGGTCTTCGACGTACCGCGTGGGCGTCTTGTCCGTCGAGAGTATCATGTGCTCGATGCGCAACAGCCCGACGCCGTCGGCGCCGGTCGCCGCGGCCCGCTCGGCGGCTTCCGGAATCGAGACGTTGACCTTCACCTCGGTGCCGGTCATCGGCTTGACCGGGCTGTGTTGCTGGTCCAGCGGCGCGGCGGACGGGTCAGTCCCGGGCGCGTCCGCGGCGTCAGTTCCCGCTGTGTCGTCCGACTCGTCGGTCACCTCGTCGCCGACTTCGACGGTGCCCATGTCGCCGTCGATGGTGACCATCTGCCCGTCCCGGAACCGGTCGGTGGCGTCGTCGGTGCCGACCACGGCGGGGACCCCGAGTTCACGGGAGACGATGGCGGCGTGGCTCGTCATCCCGCCCTGGTCGGTGACGAGACCCGCCGCGCGCTTCATCGCCGGCACCATGTCGGGCGTGGTCATCTCCGTGACGATGACATCACCCTGCTCGACCTTGTCGAGGTTGTCGAGCTTGTCGACGACGCGGACGGCCCCGGTCGCCTTGCCGGGGCTGGAGCCGATACCCGAGAGGCGGACGGCGTCGCTCTGTGCCTCCATCGCGCCGCCGCCGTCGGCCGACGCGTCGCTTCCCACAGCGTCGGCCGGGTCGTCGATGGTCGTGATGGGGCGGGACTGCAACAGATACAGTTCACCGTCGTAGATGGCCCACTCGACGTCCTGCGGGGAGTCGTAGTGGGCCTCGACCCGCTCGCCCAGGTCGAGGAGCCGGTCGAGTTCCCCCTCGTCGAGCACCTGGGCGTCGCGTTTCTCGTCCGGGACCGACCGCTCGACTGTCTGTCCGTCCTCGCCGCGGACACACATCACCCGCTTCTCGGCCACCGTCACGTCAGTCACCTCGCCGCTCTCGCGGTCGAGGACGTAGTTGTCGGGCGAGACGGTGCCGGAGACGACGGCCTCGCCGAGCCCCCAGGCGGCCTCGGCGATGGCCGTGGGCTCGCCGGTCGAGGGATGGCTGGTAAAGAGGACGCCCGATTTCTCGGCGTCGACCATCTCCTGGACGACGACGGCGATGTCGACGGCGTCGTGGGCGAACCCCTGCTCGTTGCGGTAGTAGATGGCCCGCTGGGTGAAAAGCGACGCCCAGCACTCCTTGACCCGGTCGAGCAGGTCCGCCCGCTCGACGTTCAGATAGGTGTCCTGCTGGCCGGCAAACGAGGCGTCGGGGAGGTCCTCGGCCGTCGCCGAGGACCGAACGGCGACGGGGCCGTCCCCCAGTTCGTCGTATGCCGCGAGCACGTCCTCGCGGACCGCCGGGGGGACCTCCGTTTCGAGAATCAGCTCCTGGGCGCGCTCGGCCGCCCCCGCGAGCGCCGCCGAGTCGTCGCTGTCGACGTCGAGGGCGTCGAACAACGCCGTCTCTATACCGGTGTCCTCGATGAACGCCCGATACGTCCCGGCAGAGACGACAAACGCCGACGGGACCGGCAACCCAGCGCCGGCCAGTTCTCCCAGGGATGCTGCCTTGCCGCCGACCCGGTCGAGGTCGTCAGCACCGATATCCGCGAGCCACAGTGTGTGCATGGACTCGTGTGTTCTTTAATGAACGTCTATTATGTTCCTTGCGGTCTACCGGTCAGTAGAGAGCGGCTAGACTTCGATGATGTCGTCATCGCCGTCGGGCTCGGGGACGGTCATCGACCCGTCCATCGTCGTCACCGCCAGCCCGCCGACCCACGCCTCCAGCCCGTCGGTGTCGACCCTGACCGTCCCGGGCCTGTCGAGGAAGTGACCCCCCTCGACGACGACCTGGTCGATGGTGTCGTCGAGCGCCCCCTCGCGGCGGACGTAGGCGGCACAGGCCCCGGCGGCGGTGCCGGTGACGGGTATCTCGCCGACGCCGCGGGACGGCGCAAAGCCCCGGCCATGCAGCGTCGCCTCGCCGCCGACGGTGTCGAACGTAAAGGCGTACAGCCCGACGGCGTCGACGCGGTCACACAGCGCCCGGACGGCCGGGAGGTCCGCGTCGATGCGGCTGACGTGCTCGAAGTAGTTGACCGGGACCAACAGCCACGGCCTGCCGGTGTCGGCGACAGCCATGGGCATGTCCGCGCCCACGTCCCGCAGCGTCGCCACGTCGATGCCCAGCGCGTCGGCGACCTCGTCGTGGTCCAGTGACACCCCCCGGATGTCGGCCTCGCCCTGTTCGACCCACACCGTCCCGTCCGGCTTGACCTCCACGTCGCGGGTCCGTCCCACGGTCTCGACCGCGTACTCGCCGGCGTCGAGCCCGCCCCGCTCGAACAGCGCGCCGTAGGCGGCGACGGTCGCGTGGTCGCTCCGCGCTCTCTCGCCGGTCGGCGCGAAAAACCGCAGCCGCCGGTCGGCGCGCTCGCTCTCACAGACGAACGCCGTCGCGCTCGCGCCCAGCTCCCCCGCAACGGCCGCCATCTGGTCGTCGCTCAGTCCGTCGGCATCCAGCACGACCCCCGCCGGGGT
>JBEQBH010000068.1:0-5904 GCA_041639955.1 Halobacteriales archaeon
CGGGGTCGATGTCGAGGACCCGGTCGTCGTACTCCACACCGCGCTCGGCCAGCGCGGCCAGCAGGTCGGCGTACCGACAGGCCGGGGCGCGCGCCGATTTCGAGCGGTCGTCGCGCTCGACGCCGGGAAGGTCCGCCGGTACCGCGCCGCTGAGGCGGACCGTCCCCTCCTCGAAGGTCAACTCCAGCACAGTCGGACTACTACGGCACCCTCGTTAACGGTTTCGCGGCCGGAGACCCCCCACCGAGAGCCGAGACGGTCCCCTAGGCGGGGTGTTCGGCCAGTGTGTCCACCAGGACGCGACAGTAATCGGGGATGTCCGCGACGACGCGTCCCCAGACGATGTTGCCGTCGCGAAACGCCGGTTCGTCGACCCAGGTCGCGCCGGCGTTTACCAGGTCGTCCTTGATGCCCTGTGACCCCGTCGCGTCCGACCCCTCGACGATGCCGGCGGAGATACCGACCAGCCCGGCGTGACAGATCATCCCGATGATCTTGTCGTCCTCGTAGACGTCCCGGACGAGATCGAGCACCGACTGGTCGCGGCGAATCTTGTCGGGCGTCCACCCCCCGGGGACCAAGACAGCGTCGTAGACCGCCGGGTCGACCGCCTCGGCCGCGAGTTCGGTCTCGGCGGTGAGTCCGCCGCTCTTTCCCGTGTACTCCACGCCGGCTTCCATGCCGACGGTGTCGAGCTGTGCCCCTTCCTCTTCCATGCGCATGTAGACGGCCCAGAACTCCAGGTCCTCGAATCCGGGTCCGACCAACATGGCGATTCGCTTGTCTTCCAGTTTCATGTCGGATCACCGTTGGGTGTACGAACGATGCGCTCTGTCCGTCTCGTCCACGTCGGCCCCGTCCGGCCGATGCCCAACCGTACGCCGGAATACGCCCCGTTCCATCATAATCTTTTGTTCAGTCCAGAGGGGGTAGCACACCAGCCAGTTCACCACGACAGAGCGCTGTGACAGTTGTGTTCGGCAGGAGCGCAGGGGCCTGAGTAAACACAGCGGCGCGGGAACACGTCGGCAAGTCCGGTCGTCGCGTGAGACGCGTTCGGCGACGTGCCGAGTTCGGTTCCGGTCGGCTTTCTGAATCCTTTTATTCGCGTGACCACTCCCTACGGGTATGAGTGAGCAGGACGCAGCCGACGAGGCGACGACATCCGACGACGGGGATGCCGACGTCGACATCGAGGACGCCCCCGAGGACGTCGACACCGACGAGATAGACCTCGACGACGTCGCGGGCGAGGCCGACGCGGACCTCGTCGAGCGGGTCGCTGACTCCGACCCCGAGGAGATAGCCCGCGAACTCGCGGCGCTGCGGAGCCAAAACGAGTCGCTCGAAGCCGAGGTCGACGAACTCGAATCGGAGGCCGAAGAGCTAGAAGAGAAACTAAAGCGCAAGCAAGCGGAGTTCCAGAACTACAAGAAGCGGATGAAAAAGCGCCGCGAGGAGGAGCAACAGCGGGCCACAGAGGACCTCGTGAGCCGGATTCTGGACGTGCGGGACAACCTCGAACGCGCGCTCGACCAGGACGAGGACACCGACATCCGCGGGGGCGTCGAGTCGACGCTCCGACAGCTGGACGACGTGTTGCAGGCCGAAAACGTCGAAGTCATCGACCCCGACTCCGGCGAGGACGTGGACCCGTCGGTCCACCAGGTGCTTGCGAACGTCGAGAGCGAGGTCGAATCCGGCGCTATCGCGGATGTCCACCGACCGGGCTACGAGATGGCCGGCAAGGTGTTGCGCGAGGCACAGGTGACGGTCTCGAAAGACGAGTAGGGGGGCTTCCCGAACGGGCGTGGAACGGTCGGATTGCGGTGCATAATAACGGCACCGGTTAGGGCCCCATCAAAAACGGAAAACCGACAGCAGGCGGCCACTGCTCGCGGTTTGGGTGTCGTCGCATCTAGCAACTTTTAACCGGCCGAATCCGGTACAACGGGGTAAGATGGCGAGCAACAAAATTCTGGGTATCGACCTCGGGACCACGAACAGCGCGTTCGCGGTCATGGAAGGCGGCGACCCCGAAATCATCGTCAACGCGGAAGGCGAGCGGACGACACCCTCCGTCGTCGCGTTCGACGACGGGGAGCGCCTCGTCGGCAAACCCGCGAAGAATCAGGCGGTAAAGAACCCCGAGCAGACGATTCAGTCCATCAAGCGTCACATGGGCGAGGACGACTACTCCGTGACGCTCGACGGCGAGGAGTACACGCCCGAGCAGGTCTCGGCGATGATACTCCAGAAGATAAAACGCGACGCCGAGGAGTACCTCGGCGACGAGATAGAGAAGGCCGTCATCACGGTCCCGGCCTATTTCAACGACCGACAGCGCCAGGCGACCAAGGACGCCGGCGAAATCGCCGGATTCGAGGTCGAGCGCATCGTCAACGAGCCCACCGCGGCCGCGATGGCCTACGGGCTCGACGACGAGTCCGACCAGACGGTCCTCGTCTACGACCTCGGCGGCGGGACCTTCGACGTCTCCATCCTCGACCTGGGCGGGGGCGTCTACGAGGTCGTCGCCACGAACGGCGACAACGACCTCGGGGGCGACGACTGGGACGAGGCTATCATCGACTATCTGGCCGACGAGTTCGAGGACGAACACGGCGTCGACCTGCGCGAGGACCGCCAGGCGCTCCAGCGGCTGACCGAGGCCGCCGAGGAAGCGAAGGTCGAACTCTCCTCGCGCAAGGAGACCCGCATCAACCTGCCGTTCATCGCGACGACCGACGACGGCCCGCTCGACCTCGAGCAGAAGATTACGCGCGCCACGTTCGAGAGTCTGACCGAGGACCTCATCGACCGGACCGTCGGGCCGACGGAGCAGGCGCTCGAAGACGCCGGCTACGACAAGGGCGACATCGACGAGGTCATCCTCGTAGGCGGTTCGACGCGGATGCCCCAGGTTCAGGACAAGGTCGAGGAGATGACCGGCCAGGAGCCCAAGAAGAACGTCAACCCCGACGAGGCAGTCGGCCTCGGTGCGGCGATCCAGGGTGGCGTCCTCTCGGGCGACGTCGACGACATCGTCCTGCTCGACGTGACGCCGCTCTCGCTCGGTGTCGAGGTCAAGGGCGGCCTCTTCGAGCGGCTCATCGAGAAGAACACGACGATTCCCACCGAGGAGTCCAAAATCTTCACCACGGCCCAGGCCAACCAGACGCAGGTCCAGATTCGCGTCTTCCAGGGCGAGCGCGAAATCGCCGAGGAGAACGAGCTACTGGGTGCGTTCTCGCTGACCGGCATCCCGCCGGCCCCCGCCGGAACCCCGCAGATCGAGGTCTCCTTCAACATCGACGAGAACGGTATCGTCAACGTCGAGGCCGAGGACAAGGGCTCCGGTAACAAGGAGGACATCACCATCGAGGGTGGCGCCGGCCTCTCCGACGAGCAGATAGAGGAGATGCAGGAGGAAGCCGAGGAACACGCCGAGGAAGACGAGGAACGGCGCAAGGAAATCGAGGCCCGAAACGAGGCCGAAGCATCCGTGCGCCGCGCCGAGACCCTCATCGAGGAGAACGAGGAAGACCTCGACGCCGAGGTCATCGAGGACATCGAGGCCAAGGTCGAGGACGTCGAGGAGACCCTCGAAGACGAGGACGCGGGCCGCGAGGACTACGAGGACGCCACCGAGGAACTGACCGAGGCGCTACAGGAGATCGGCAAGCAAATGTACGAAGGCCAGGCCCAGCAGGCGGCCGGTGGCGCAGCGGGCGCCGGTGCCGCAGGCGGTGCGGCCGGACCCGGCGGCGCTGGTCCCGGCGGCGCGGCCGGTCAGGGCGAGGAGTACGTCGACGCGGACTTCGAAGATGTCGACGAGGAAGACGAGGACTGAAGCGACGCCCCTCGTCTGAGCATCCCGGATATCGCCGGGTCTGAGAGAGCAACCGAGCACCGTCCGTCGTTGCGTTTTTTCCCGAGCAGTCCCCCGATAGCGCTACTGCTGTAGCCGCGAGTGGACCTCTTCGTCGGTGAACAGATAGAGGCCGAGAACGAGGAAGGCGACGTTGAGCGCGATGGCGACCCGTTCGAGGGGGAGGGGGGCGTTCACCGTCACGAGCCGGGCCAGGGTGACGCCGGCGAAGAGGGCAGCCATCAGGAGATAGAGGACCGGCTGCCAGTAGCGCGTGAGATAGATGAACGCCCAGAGGGCAAGCACCAGCGCGAGCGCCACGAAGCGCCCGTCGCGCATCACCGCTGCCAGATACAGATACAACACCACGAGCGCCCCACCCACGAGTAGCGTCAGCCAGTCGAACCGGTGGTGGTCCTGGTTCTTCCAGTCGGCGTCGGGGATGCTCATGTATAGCGGTTGGCGCGGGGCCACCGTGAAGCCGCGGCACCGTTCAGCGGCGACACACGCTGGAACAGGTCGAGCGCCACAGCAAGAAAGGGCCGCGGGTCACCCTGTCGCGTTCCCGACCGTGACCGTGTCCAGCGTCTCGGTCTGGGTATCCGGGGCGCCGGTCAGTCGCCCGGTCCAGACGACTTCGACGGTGTCGCCCGTTGACAGATAAAAGCCAACGGAGCCGTCTCCGTCGAGGTAGTCCCCGTCGCCGTCAGCGTCGACGCGCGGGTCGTCGACGGTGAACGTATCACCCTCGGTTATCGGGAGCCCGCTGGATTCGTTCGCCCACGGGAGCCGGGTCGTGGTGCCGTTGTCAGCGTCGGTGACGACCAAGACGAGGGAGTGGGTTATCCCGCCGGCCAGGCGGTCGCCGCCGTCGTGGGTGACGGTGACCGCCCCCGTGGCGTCGTCGTAGCTCCCCTCGAAGTCGGCCGACGGCGCCGCCGTAGCGAAGTCGGCGCCCGGTCCGACGACGAGGGCAGCCAGCGCGGCGACGACCAGGGCGGCGGCTCCCCAGACGGCGATGCGCTCTACGGTCACCGCGCCGCGGGCGTCCGGCCTGGCACTCATTGCCCTGACTGTCGCCCGGGGGCAAAATAAGCGCCCCGGTCGCGGTGGCGAACGCAGGCGTGAGCGGCCGGCCGACAGCACGTGTCCCTGACCCGTTCTTTTCAAGTAGCGCAAGCCAGTACCAGTTACACAACCAATGAGCCAGGATTTCTACGAGATACTGGGGGTCTCCCGGGACGCCTCCGAGGACGAGATACAGGAGGCCTACCGGCAGAAAGCCCGGGAGTACCACCCGGACGTCAGCGACGACCCGAACGCCGAGGAGAAGTTCAAGAAGGCAAAGAAGGCAAAGGAGGTCCTGACCGACGACGAGAAACGGCGGATGTACGACCAGATGGGTCACGACCGCTTCGAGCAGGCCGAGAAGCGCGGCGGCGCCGGTGGCGGTGCCGGCGGTATGGGCGGTGCCGGCGGCGTCGGCGGCGCCGGCGGCTTCGACATGCAGGACATCTTCGACCAGTTCTTCGGCGGCGGTGGCGGTCGCGGCGGCCGCGGCGGCTCGCGGCGTCGCCAGGGTCAGGACCTCCAGACGCGCCTGACCATCGACCTCGAAGAGGCCTACGACGGCGCCGAAAAGCAGATAACTGTCACGCGCCCGGAGACCTGCGACGACTGCGACGGGGCGGGCCACCCGCCGGATGCCGACTCGGAGACCTGTCCGGAGTGTAACGGGCAGGGCCAGACGACCCGGGTCCAGCAGACCCCGATGGGCCGAGTTCAACAGACCGCGACCTGTCGGCGCTGCGAGGGCGAGGGGACGCTGTACGACGAGACCTGCTCGACCTGCCGCGGCGACGGGACCGTCCGCAACGAGGCCACCCTCCAGGTCGACATCCCGGCAGGTATCGAGGACGGCCAGACGATGCGGATGGAACGGGAGGGCGCCCCCGGCGAGAACGGCGGCCCCAACGGCGACCTCCTCATCCAGGTGTCCGTGCGGGACCACCCCGACTTCGAGCGCGAGGGCG
>JBEQBH010000069.1:0-5797 GCA_041639955.1 Halobacteriales archaeon
CGAGGTTCCACGGGTCGCCGTCCTCGACTTTCGGCCCCTCGAGCCAGGACTGCAGCAGGTTCCAGACGAAGATGAGCTGGCCAACGAGCAGGATGAACGCGCCGACGGTCGCCAGCAGGTGGAATGTGCTGACCTGTGCGAGGGGTGCGATAGCGCCGTCGAACTGGTACGTGGCGTACCGGCGCGGCATCCCGAGGTACCCGAGCGCCAGCATCGCGAAGAAGGTGAGGTTCGTCCCGATCATCGAGAGCCAGAAGTGGGCCTTCCCGAGCGTGCGCTGGTACATCCGGCCGGTGAAGACCGGGAACCAGTAGTAGATGCCCGCGAAGACGGCAAAGCCGATAGCGCCCATCACGACGTAGTGGAAGTGGCCGACGACGTAGTAGGTGTCGTGCAACACCAGGTCGACGGGGATGGAGGCGAGGAAGACGCCGGTGACGCCGCCGATGATGAAGTTGGAGACGAAGCCGATACAGAACAGCATCGGGCTCGTCAGGCGCAGACTGCCGTTCCACATCGTCGTTATCCAGTTGAACGTCTTGACGGCGCTGGGTATCGCGATAGCGAGCGAGACCGCCATGAACGAAGCCCGCAGTCGCGGGTCCATCCCCGTCGAGAACATGTGGTGGGCCCACACGCCAAAGGAGAGCACCCCGATGGCGAGCGTGGAGTAGACGACGAACTTGAATCCGAACAGCTTCCGACCCGAGAACTTCGGCAGGATGAGGCTCACGAGCCCCATCGGCGGCAGCACGAGGATGTACACCTCGGGGTGGCCGAAGAACCAGAACAGGTGTTGCCACAGCAGCGGCCCGCCACCCTCCACGGCGAAGAACGTCGTCGCGAGGTTGCGGTCCATCAACAGCATGACGAGGGCGCTGCCAAGCAGCGGGAACGCAAAGAGGATGAGCGCCGACTGGGTGAGGATGGTCCACGAGAAGATGTCGAGGTTCGCCCAGCTGACGTCCTCACCGCGCTCGGTAAAGATGGTCGCGATGAAGTTGATGGCACCCATCGTCGCGGCGACCCCCGAGAGGTGCAGCCCAAGCAGCATCAGGTCGACGCCGGGGTTGGCCTGCTCGACCGACAGCGGCGTGTACATCGTCCACGCGGTCTGTGCCGGCTCGATCATGTTCTCGGTGACCGGTGCGAGGAAGAAGCCGGCCCAGATGAGGAGGGCGGCGGGCGGGAGGAGCCAGAACGCGATGGCGTTTATGCGCGGGAACGCCATGTCGTCGGCCCCGATGAGCAGCGGGATGAAGTAGTTCGCGAAGGCCGCGATGATGGGGGTCCCGAAGAGGAACAGCATCGTGATGCCGTGGCTCGTCAGGATTGAGTTGTACGCGTTCGCCCCCAGTATCGCCCCGCCCGGGACGACGAGCTGGACGCGGATGAGCATCGCCATGATGCCACCGACGGCGAAGGCGATGATGGCGTACAGCCCGTACAGCAGTCCGATGTCCTTGTGGTCGACGGTCGTCAGCCAGCGGATGATACCCGCGGGTTTCTCACGGTTGAGGACGGCGGCGTCCTCACCGGTCGCGGTCCCACCTCCGGCCAGCGGTGTATACGACCGCCAGTTCTCTATGCGCGTGAGTAACGCGATAATGCCGACGAGGAGGACGGCCATCAACCCCGTCAGCACTAGATCTCCTACAGCCATAGACGCACATCAGGACTGGGAGATAATGAAAGGGGTGGTTCCGCCGTCCCGGTCGGCGGTTATGCCTCGGGCAGTTCGTCGTCTTCGGCGTCCAGTTCCGCGTCCTCGTCGGCTGTCTCGCCGTCCAGCGTCCCCGTCGTGGCGTTTGGCTCCTCCATCGCGGCGTGGTCTGCCGCTTCTTCGGCGTTCTCGACGGCCCGGCCGGCATAGTACGTGAGCACGGCCAGCAGCAGGAACATCGAACCCATCAGCGAGAACTGAAGCCCGCTGAACACCGGGTCGAGGCCGAACGGGCTCACGACCGCGAAGGCGGCGATGAAAAAGAGGATGATACCAAGCGGGATGACGTTGACAGTGAGGTCGAGCAGCGTGTCCTTTTCGAACCCGAACAGTGCCATATAGCAGGGGATTGGAAGCCGGGCGGTAAATAGGCTGTTGGTTTGTCTCAGACCTTCGTCTGTTCCATGACGGAGCCGACACCGCCCATCGCCACCATCACGACGCCGGCGACTGCGACGGCGACCAGTCGGGTAAACACCGGGCCGTTGCCGATGTTGGCGACGGTGATCGACGTCGACGGGAGATAGGCGACGGCCAGCCCCGCGGCGATGAGAGCGAGGACGACGCCGACGCCCACGAGCGTCGGCCACGGGCGCGTGACATAGCCTGACTCGGTGAGGATGCCGGCGATGGAGCCGCCAAAGAGGATGAGGCCGAAGACGGCGATTGGGAACAGACCGATAAAGACGCCGATTTCCGAGAGTACAAGTCCCAGCGCGACGAACACCGGCCACGGGCTCGCGGTCCGGTACTGGTCGCTCAGGCCGGGTTGCTCTTCCATACCAACCGTTGGTCGTGGCACGTCTTAGGCCCATCGGACTCGAATGCCGACTGTACCAGCAGGCGAGCGGAATGTCCCGGCGGCGTCAGACGGGGCACAAACTATTTGTCTGCCATACGGCTTGGTGGAGGTAATGAGTATGCGCACGGTAGAGCTAGTATCCGAGTGGGACACGGTGCCCTTTGACGGCGGCTACGGCGGGCTCCGTTCCCTCTCAGACCAGGGTTTCTCCGGCGCCGTCACCGCCGGTCCCACACAGCTGTTCATGCTGAACGGCACTGTCGTGGGTATCCTCGACGGGGACATCGAGGCGTTCGACGGCGCCGACGGCACCGCTCGGACCGCACCACACGACGCCTTGCCGCTGCTCGTCGTGATGCAGGACCAGGCTGGCGAGCCACGGGCACAGTACTACACCGAGGACACGTCCATCTCTGACGTCGACCGGACGCTCGAGGACGGCAACTTCACCGGGTACGTCGAGCTATCGGAGAACGTCCTCTCCGGGGACTACTATCTCGTCTACCACCAGGGCCGCTCGATGAGCGTGGCGTGGGTCGGGAACTCACAGCGTCTCGTTACCGACGAGGAGGCGTTCGAACAGGCCGACGGCGAGGTGGGCATCTACAAGGTCATGCCGGCCAGCATCGAGCCGATAGAGATTCCCGAGCCGAGTTCTCCGACGGACGAGACAGCCACGGCGGCTGAAACAGCGGCGGACGACGACGAGTCCGATGACGACAGTGCCGGTACGGGCGCGAGCGGCGCTGTGACGGGCGACGAAGCGGCGGCGTCCCGAGAGGACACGACGCCGACGACCGACGACGGGGCGAGCGACCAGGCGACACCGAGCGAGCCGGGCGAGAGCGCGCCCGGGGAGGCCGTCGAGCGGGCCGGACCGCCGGGGTCGAAAGCGGCCGGTGCGAGTCAGGGGACGGCCGTAGACAGGCAGCAGCGCGACGAGACAACCGCGCGGGAGGTCGAAAGCGGGACGACGGGCGAGGCGGCGACTTCAAGCGCGCGCGAGACGGCGACATCGGAGGCGGAGTCGACGCCGAGTGAAACCGGGACCGACAACCAGACGACGAGCGACACGGAGGCGGCACCAGGAGCAGCCGGGGCGGCAGAGCCGACTGCGACGGAGACCGAGCCCGTGGAGCCGGCCGAACCCCGGACGGGCCGGACCGCCGAGTCGCCCGCGACAGCTGAGCGGAACGGGGACAGCCAGTCGACGGCCACAGCGGCCGACAGCGACGCCGTGGGCGCCCTCGAAACCCTGTCGGTTCCGTCGCTGGACCCCGAGCGGTCGAGTTCCACGCCGGAGCCGGCGACGACAAGCGCACAGACGGCGGAGTCACAACAGCCGACCACATCCGAGTCATCGGAGTCGGCTGAGCCGCCGACCACACAGACCGGCGGGTCCGCGGGCCAGGCGTCGACAGTCGACGGCCCGGACCAACCACAGTCGGCGGAGCCGGCTCCGACCGAGAAGCAACAGCCCGAACCGAGCCCGGAGATAGAAGCGGAACTGGAAGACCGGAAGGAAGAAATCGCGGAACTAGAGGGCGAGATACGCGAGCTCTCGACGGAGAACGAGGAACTGGTTGCCGAGCGCGACCGGCTGCGTGGCGAACTCGAGGAGGCCCAGGCCGAGATACAGCGGCTGGAGGAGGAACTGGCGGCGGCCGGCGGCCCCGCGCCGAGCGGGCGGGCGCTGTCGGCGGCGGAGGCCATCGACGGGACGAACCTCTTCCTCCGCTACCACTCGAAGGGGGAGGCGACCCTGGCGAAAGCACAGGAGGGCAGTGCCGACAGAGCGTCGGTCGAGGAGAACCTCCGGCTGGAGTACCACACGCAGTTCGACGCCGAGGACGCTGCCGTCGACGGCGAGGCGTTCGAAGCGTTCCTCCACGACAGCATCCACTATCGCTTTGCCGACTGGCTCGTCCGGAATCTCCTGTACGAGATCAGAGACACCGGCCACGAGAGCGAGATGGGCGTGCTCTACGACGCCCTGCCGGAGATAGACCGTGCCGAACTCAACGGGCAAGTCTCGGTGACCTACACCGAAGACGGACAGGAGCACCGCTCACAGGAGACCTTCGACGTGGTCGTGCGCGACCGGATGGGTAACCCGCTGGTGGTCGCCAATATCAACGACTCCCGGCAGCCGGCGACCGACGGCCAGATGACCGACATCGTGCGCAACGCCGAGCGGGTCGGGAACGCCTCGAACTCGCTCGCGGCGGCCTTCCTGGTCACGAGCAGTTTCTTCGAGCCGGAAGCCCTAGAGACGGCCAAGGAAGCCACCTCGAGTGGCCTGTTCAGCCGCGATAAGCGAAAGAGCTTCGTCAATCTCTCACGGAAGAGCGGCTACCACCTGTGTCTACTCGAAGCGCGAAACAAGGAGTTCCACCTCGCGGTACCGGAACTGTAGAAAGAGGCCGCTCAGCTCTCTATCTCGGCAGCGTCGTCGATTTTCATTCCGTTGAGCTTGTCGATGATCTCGTCGATCTTCTCGTCGAGGTCGTCGACGAACTCGCCGGTCTGTTCTGTGGTAATAGCGCCCTGGCTGGAGGGCTCGATGAGGTTCTCCTCTTCGAGGACCCGGAGGGAGTACCGAACCTTGTGGTGAGGGTAGCCCGTCTCGTTGGACATCTTCACGATACCGATAGGCTCGTTCTCTATTACCATGCGAAGCACCTGCAGGTGTCGCTCCAGCATGTCGACTTCCTTCTCAAGCCTGTCTATCATGGCAATTGTTAACTTGTGTTGGGTGGTTTTAAAAGTTACCCTCGGGACCCCGGTCTTGCGGGTTTCGAACTACGGGGAGGTAGTTGTTAAAACCGTCGTAGCGCTTCACATGGGGAATGTTGGCGCACAAGAACGTCACCGTCAGAACAGCTGCCGTCTGTCGGTTCCGGCAGCTATCGACCGTAACCACTGACGCAGGTCGGGCGGGCTGTGAGACCGTAATCTGTTTATCATGGTGGCCGGAAGGTCCGGTCATGACCGTAACCATCGTCGGCTCGCAACTCGGCGACGAGGGGAAGGGCGGCATCGTCGACCTGTACGGCGACGACGTGGATGTCGTCGCTCGATACCAGGGCGGCGACAACGCCGGCCACACCGTCGTCCACGAGGGCGAGACCTACAAGCTCTCTCTCGTTCCGAGCGGCGCTATCCGCGGCAAAGTCGGCGTTCTCGGCAACGGCTGTGTCGTCAACCCACGAACACTTTTCGACGAGTTGGATACACTACAGGAGCGGGGCCTCGACCCGGACGTACGTATC
>JBEQBH010000070.1:0-5789 GCA_041639955.1 Halobacteriales archaeon
CCCGGCGGTCGACGCCGGCCTCGCGGGCGATACCCGTGTTGGGTATCTCGATGCCCCCCGAGACCACCCGCCCGTCCTCGTTGACCGAGAACCCCCGTTCCAGCAGCAGGCGGATGACGGCCTGCTGGCCCGGCGAGTCCTCGAACTTCTCCATTATCTCGTCGAACATCTACAGCTCGCCTTTCGTGCTGGCCACGTCGCCGCGCCGTTCGTCGATTCGGGTCGCGTCGTCCAGGGCCCGGGCGAGCCCCTTGAACAGCGCCTCTATCTCGTGGTGGGCGTTCTCGCCGGAGACGCCACAGTGCAGCGTCAGCCCGGCGTTCATCGCCAGCGAGCGCCCGAAGTGTTTCGCCATGTGGCTGGTCATCCCGCCGACCTCGGCCTGGGAGAAGGCCCCCTCGAACTCGTAGTACGGCCGGCCGGAGATGTCGACGACCACGCTGGCAACGGCCTCGTCCAGAGGGACCTTCCGGTCGGCAAAGCGGACGATACCGCGTTTCTCGCCCAGCGCCTCCTCGAATGCCTCCCCCAGCGTGATGGCCACGTCCTCGACGGTGTGGTGGTCGTCGATGTCCAGGTCGCCGTCACAGTGGACGGTGAGGTCGAACAGGCCGTGCGTCGAGAACGAGTCCAGCATGTGGTCGAAGAAGCCGATACCGGTGTCGATAGTCGAGTCGCCGTCACCGTCGATATCCAGCGTCACCTCGATGTCCGTCTCGGCCGTCGCCCGGGTGACGGCCGCCGTGCGGTCTGTCATACCCGGAGTTGCGCGGGCGGGCTATTTGGGGATTGTGTCCCACAGAGAGTCACAAGCTATATTCGGCGCGCGACAAATTACGGACATAGTTGCGAGAAATATTGTAGCAAGATGGTGTCACGAGACTCCGTGAGCGACCGGCGCCTCCTGGTCGCCGCCGCCCTCGCCGCCCTGGCCGTTACCGCCGCCTACAGCGTCGTCTACACCGGCGTGGCGTCGCTCGGGCCGAGTGAGTTCGTGGTGCCGGGCGACGGCGGGGCCGTGGGGGTCGCCCTCACTGTCCTCGGGACCTGGGTCACGGGGGTGCTGTGGTACGTGCCGTATCTGGTGGTCGTGCTCCGGTTCGTCACCGAACCGAGCGAGGAGACCGCCCTGAGCGGGGCCATCATCGTCTACGCCGCGGGGCTGCTGTTCGCCTGGCTGCCGCCGCAGGTACTGGGCACCGGGGCGACGCTCGCGACGGCGGTTGTCCCGCTGGGCGACGTGGCCGCGTATCTCGCGGTGGTGACGGCGGTATGGCTCGCCTACCACGGCGGTGCCGAGCGGGTCGGCGAGGGCGTCGACCACCCCATCGCGGCGATCGGTGCGGACGCGCGGCTGACCCCCGGCCTGCCCCTCCAACGTGGCCTCTTCGCCGCGACGGCCGCCGCAGTACTCGGGACCGGCGGACAGGTCCTGACTGGTGTCCTCCACGAGCAGGCGCGGTCCGCAGCGACGGCGGGTTTCGGGGTCAGCTTTGCCACGGGCGTCGGCATCCCACCAGAACGGGTCCCCGTGGAACTGGCGTTCGAGGCGGCGTTCCTGCTCGGGGTCCTGCTGGTCACCGGCCCCCGGCTGGAGCGGCGGACCGTGCTGAAAGCGACTGGCGTCGTCGTCGGCGTGCAGACGACGGCGGCGCTCCTGAGCGCCCTGTTCGTCGACGCCGAACTCTGGGCGGGTGGGCTGCTGTTGCGACCGGTGGCCGGAGCGGGCACGCTCCTCGCCATCGCCGCCGCCGTCTGGCTCGCCTTCCACGACGGCCTCGAGCGGGTCGGGCTATAGGGGTGGACGCGACAGCAAGACCGGACGAGGGCGGCCGGGCCACGGAACGCCAAGAGCTCAGGAGATGTGAATCGCGGGCTTGTTCGGTTTGGCCTTCTCGGCTAGGTCGTCGTCCCCGGTCGCCCGGCGAACGGTCACCTCGGCCCCGAACTCGTCCTCGAAGAGCCAGGCGGCCTGCTGTAACACGTCGAGTTCCCGCTCGCCGTCGACGATGGGTTCGAGCCCCTCGCTCCGGTCGGCGAGGTCGGCGGCGTAGTCGGCGGCGGCATCGCCCCGCTCCTGCATCGCCTCGTCGCTCATAATCTCGCCGACGATGGCGTCGTCGGATAGCTCCGCTATCCGACTGCTTGTCGGACTACGTCCGACTCTGTCCTCGGGGTCGGCCCCCTGTGCGATACGGTAGGCCTCGTACTTCCACTCGGCAGCGACGGCGAGCTCGATGTGCTCGGGGTCAGAGATATCGACGACCTCGGTGATATCGCGAACGTCGGCGAGCGTCGTCCGGACGAGCCCGCGCTCGATGCGGTGGTCGGCGACGTCCCGCAACGGCTCGGGCCAGTCCGCCTCGGCGACGAGCCCCTCCTCGTCCAGCAGGTGCCACAGCTCCTCGGCCAGATAGGGAGCGATGGGCGCGAGCAGTTTCGTCAGGGTCCGCAGGCCGCGGCTGTAGGCGAACAGGTAGGGCGGCTCGTACTCCGCGTACCGGCGCAACAGACGGGCAAAGCGCTGGAGTTCGCCGACGACGCGGTGGTACCGGAAGCGGTCGTACTCCTCGGTGACGGCGGCGATGGTGCGGTCGATTTCGCGTTCGAGATAGGCGTCGTGGGGTTCGCTCTCTGTGCGGACGGGAGTGGTCTCCTGGGAGCGGCGCCGGCGCTGTCGCTGGTCCGCGAACTCGGCGACCATCCCGTAGACGTCCTGCTGGAACTCGTAGGCCGTCGAGACGTCCTTGACCGTCCACTCGAAGTCCTGCGCGGGGTGGGCCGCCGAGAGGACGAACAGCCGGGTTGTCTCGGCGCCGTACTCGTGGGGCGCGACGGCGTTGCCCGCGGACTTTGACATCTTCTTGCCGCTGTGAAGGACTGTGCCCTGGTTTATGAGCCGCTCGACCGGTTCGCGCCGGTCCAACAGCCCCAGGTCGGCGAGCGCCCGGGCGAAAAATCGGATGTAAAGCAGGTGCAAGACGGCGTGTTCCTCGCCGCCGACGTAGACGTCGACGGGGAGCCACTCGTCGGCGGTCGTCTGGTCGAAGGGGGCGTCCTCGAACTGGGGGGAGAGAAAACGCAGGAAGTACCACGACGAGTCGACGAAGGTGTCCATCGTGTCCGTCTCGCGCGTGGCATCGCCGCCACACTCCGGGCAGGTCGTCTCCTTCCACTCCTCGGCGGCGTCCAGCGGGTTCCCGGTCGTCTGGACGTAGTCGGGTAGTTCGACGGGGAGGTCCTCGTCGGGGACCGGGACAGCACCACAGTCGTCACAGTGGACGATGGGGATTGGCGTCCCCCAGTAGCGCTGTCGGGAGATGAGCCAGTCCCGCAGCCGGTAGGTCGTCGCCTCCTCGACCCCCTCGTGGTCGAGCAGACGCTCGCGAGCGGCGGTACTGGCCAGGCCGTCGTACTCGCCACTCGATGTCAACATGCCGTCCTCGGTGTAGGGGTCGTCGGGCAGGTTGGTCCCGCTGCCGTCGACTGGTTCGACGACCTGCGAGACGGACAGCCCGTGTCGGTCGGCGAACGCGTGGTCCCGGTCGTTGTGGGCGGGCACACCCATCACCGCGCCGGTACCCACGTCGTCTAACACGTAGGCAGCGACGTAGACGGGGACCGACTCGCCCGTGAAGGGGTGGGTCGCGGTCAGGTCCGTCTCGACGCCCGAGAGCCCGGCGTCGTCCGTGCTGGCGACCTCCTCAAGGTAGGCCGCCACGTCCTCGTCCGTCTCGGCCAGCTCGCTCACCAGGTCGTGGCCCGGCGCGAGCGCGAGATAGGTCGCGCCGTAGACGGTGTCCAGCCGCGTCGTGAAGGCCGACACCTCGCCGTACTCGCCCACGTCGAACGTGACGCGGGCGCCCTCCTGACGGCCGATCCAGTTGCGCTGGCTGTCCCTGACCCCCTCGGGCCACCCGTCGAGGTCGTCCAGCCCGTCGTAGAGCTCGTCGGCGTAGTCGGTGATGGTGAAGAACCACTGGTCGAGGTCACGCTGGGTGACCGGCGTGCCACAGCGCCAGCAGACGCCGCCGGCCGCGTGGGCGTGGGCGGCCACCTCGTAGTCGACGGCTTCGCCGTCTCCCCGTTGCGTCTCCGCCGCAACGCTGGTCTCGACCTGCGCGTCCGCGAGGACGGTCTCGCAGTCCGGACACCAGTTGACCGTCGCCGAGTCGTACTCGACGAGCCCCGCGTCGTGAAACCGGGTGAAAAGCCACTGGTTCCAGCGGTAGTAGTCGGGGTCACAGGTCGTAATCTCGCGGGACCAGTCGTAGCCAAACCCCATCTCGGCCAGGTCGTCGCGCATCCGCTCGATACACGACCGCGTCCAGGATTCGGGGTCCGTGTCGCGCTCGTAGGCCGCGTTCTCGGCGGGCAAGCCGAAGGCGTCCCACCCCATCGGGTGAAGCACGCTGTCTCCGGCCATCCGCCGGTAGCGGGCGTGGGCGTCCGTGATAGCGTAGTTCCGGATGTGGCCCATATGCAGCGAGCCCGAGGTGTAGGGGAACATCCCGAGGACGTAGGTCGTGTCCTCGGGGTCGCCCGAGGCCGTCTCTGGCGTCTCGTAGACCCCCTCCCGCTCCCAGACGTGTTGCCAGTACTCCTGGACCCGTGCGTGGTCGTAGCGGCGCGACATTAGATAGTGGGAGTGCGTCGTCGTGGCACATGAGTGTTCGGCTCACGGCGCGCCACCGTGGTTTCCCCGGTGTTACCCGGTAACAGCGGTGTCTGCGAGCGCTTTTGCGTGATGGCTGCAACCTACCTGTATGGCATCAAACAAGGACGGCTACGCCGAGACGGTCGACTACGACGAGTCGCTGGACACACACCCGACAGACGAGGAACTCGACGCCGCAGTCGAGAGCCTCGAAGCGAGCGGCTTCGACGTGGTGGTCGTCGAGGACGCCGACGCCGCGCTGGAGGAGGTCACGGCGCAGATTCCGGCCGGCGCCGGCGTGATGGACGGGCACTCCACGACGCTCGAAGAAATCGGCTTCATGGACCACCTCATGGAGGGCGACCACGACTGGGACAACCGTCACGCCGAGGTGTACGGCATCGACGACGACGCCGAGCGCCAGCGCGCCCGCCGGGAGGCCCAGGCCAGCGACTACTTCGTCGGCAGCGTCAACGCCATCGCCGCCACCGGGGAACTCGTCGCCGCCGACGCCTCGGGCAGCCGCGTCGGGGCCTACCCCTTCGCCGCCGCGAACCTCCTGCTCGTCGCCGGCACCAACAAGATCGTCGACGACCTCGATGCCGCGCTCGACCGGCTGGAGAACGTCGCCTACCCGCTGGAGGACGCCCGCGCACAGGACGCCTACGGCGCCGGGAGCATGATAGGCAAGCAGCTCATCTACCGGCAGGAGGCCGAAGAAGGCCGGACGACGCTGGTGCTGGTCCGGGAGTCGCTGGGGTACTAGACGGGAGTCGACTTTCTGCCGGATGTGTGCAGTGGAACGTGTCCAAACAGTCATCGGGGCGTGCTGATGCTTAGTCACCGGTGCGAGTGAGCGCGAACGCTTATCGGGCCGGCGCGTGAACTGTCCCCAATGACAGCGCCAGCACGCTGGGAGTACGATACCCAGTGGTAGATGTCCTGTTCTGGGCGCTGGTCGCCGTCGCGACGCTGACCGGCCTGGTGACGGCCTGGACCCTGGGTGCCAACAGCAACTCGCCGCCCTTCGCCCCGGCCATCGGCGCCAACGCCATCTCGACGATGCGAGCGGCGTTTCTCATCGGTATCCTCGCCGCGCTGGGGGCGCTGACCCAGGGCGGAGCCATCTCCG
>JBEQBH010000071.1:0-5722 GCA_041639955.1 Halobacteriales archaeon
ACAGCGGCGCGTTGAGGTTGCCCGCCACCTGGTCGGCCGTCCCGGCGAAGTCGACGTCGACCGACGCGCCGTCGACGGTGACGGCGACCTGTATCGGGATGTCCGCGTCGGTCACGCCGTCACCCTCAAGCACGTCGCGCGCTCGGTACGTGCCGTCGGGGAGCTCGGCGAGTTCGGCCTCGACGCGGTCGCGGGAGTACGCGACGACGGCGTCGAACGCGTCGAGCAGCGTCTCCCCGTGTTCGTCGAGGAGTTCGCCGATGCGTTCCTCCGCCCGGTCGTTCGCCGCACGCTGTGCCCGCAGGTCCGCCTCGCGCTCGTCCGGCGTCCGGACGTTGGCCCGGATGAGGTCGTGGACCGCCGCGTTCGGCTCGCCGCCGTCGACGAGACGGACCGCCGGCAGGCGAAGCCCCTCCTCGTAGACCTCCCGGGACCCCGGCGGCATGCTCCCGGGCGCGCTGCCGCCGACGTCGGCGTGGTGTGCCCGCGAGACCGCAAAGCCGATGACCTCGTCACGGGGGGCAATCGTCGAGACCAGCGTGATATCGGGGAGGTGGGTCCCGCCGGCGAAGGGGTCGTTGACGATGAAGACGTCACCCGGCTTGGGGTCCTTTGCCAGGACGGTCTCGACCGCGTCGGGCATCGCGCCGAGGTGGACCGGGATGTGTTCGGCCTGGGCTATCATCCGACCCGACGCGTCGAAGAGCGCGGTCGAGCAGTCCTGTCGCTCCTTGATGTTGGGGGAGTACGCCCCGCGGATGAGCACGTGGCCCATCTCCGTGGCGACGCTCTCCAGTTGGTTCCGGAGTATCTCCAGGGTCACCGGGTCGATATCCGTGGTCGGTTCGCCGCCGTGCTGTTCGTGTTCGTCGGTCATATGTCGCCTCCCTCCGCTAGCAGCGCGCCGTCGTCGCGCACCTGTACGGTCCAGGCCGGCGGAACGACGATAGTGCTTTCGTCGCCTTCGACGATAGCCGGCCCGTCGACAGCGTCGCCGGGCGCGAGCCGCTCGCGCCCGTAGACCGGCGTGTCGTGGACGCCGTCGGCGAACGCCGCCTCGCGGGTTCCCTTTCGCGCGTCCCCGCCGCCGGCGTAGTCCAGCGACGGCTCGCTCCGGGGGACCGTCGTCGTCACGCGGCAGTTGACAAGCTCAACCGGCTCGTCGGCCTGGTAGCCGTAGGCGGAGTCGTGGGCGTCGCCGAACCGACGGCTCGCGTCCTCGGCGTCGAAGGGGCGGTCGACGTCCACGGTGAGTTCGAAGCTCTGGCCGGCGTATCTGAGGTCCGCCGAACACCGCACGGTCGCGTTCGCCCGGTCGCTGACCTCAGCCAGCAGCTCCGACGTCAGTTCCTCGTAGACGGCGTCGACGGCGTCGGGGTCGACGCCGTCCAGCGGGCGCTGGAACGTCCGGACCGCGTCGCGCTTCTCGTCGGCCGCGAGCAGCCCGTACGCCGAGAGCACGCCGGAGGCCCGGGGAATGATAACCCGGTCGATGTCGAGGCCGTCGGCGATAGAAATCGCGTGCATCGGCCCCGCGCCGCCGAAGGCGACGAGACCGAACTTCCGGGGGTCGTACCCTCGCTCGACGGTCACCGACCGAATCGCGCGGGTCATGTTCGCGTTCGCGACCCGGTAGACCCCGCGGGCGGCCGCCAGCGGGCCGTCCATCCCCGCCTCGTCGGCCAGGTCGGCCAGGGCGTCGTGAGCGGCCGCCTCGTCGACGGACATCTCGCCGCCGAGGCTGGTACTCCCACCGATGTATCCCAGGACGAGGTTCGCGTCCGTAACTGTCGGCTCCGTCCCGCCCTTACCGTAGCAGGCGGGGCCTGGCTCGGCACCGGCCGAGCGCGGCCCGATGCGGAGCGCGCCGCCGGCGTCGACCCAGGCGATAGAGCCGCCACCGGCGCCGACGGTCTCGATGTCGACCATCGGCGTCTTGATGGGCCGGTCGTTGATGACGCCCGTCGTCGTCCGCTCGGCGTCGCCGTCGCGGACCAGGCTCACGTCGCTCGACGTCCCGCCCATATCGAACGTGACGAGCCCGGAGAGGTCGGTGCCGTCGTCGGCCGCCATCGCGCTCGCGCCCACGACCCCCGCGGCGGGGCCCGAGAGGACGGTCGAGACGGCGTTCTGCCTGACCGTCTCGGCGTCGGTGATGCCGCCGTTTGCCTGCATGATGCGGGGCTGTGGGACGCCCCGGTCACTCGCGCGCTCCGTCAGGTGGCTCACGTACCGGTCGATCGCCGGCCGGACGTACGCGTCGACGGCGGTCGTCGACGTCCGCTCGTACTCGCGGAACTCGGCGAGGACCTCGTGTGAGGCCGACACGGGGACGTCGAGTTCCGACCGGAGTGTCTCCGCGACGCGGGCCTCGTTCTCGGGGTGAGCGTAGGCGTGCAGCAGCGAGACGGCGACGGCCTCGATGTCGGCCTCGCGAATCTCGTCGGCGATAGCCTCGACCGCCGCGTCGTCGACGGGGCGTTCGACCCCGTCGGTCGTCGTCCGCTCGTCGACCTCGAACCGGTGGCGTCTGGGGACGAGCGGCGTCGGCTTCTCCGCGTCCATATCGTACAGCGCCGGCCGGTCCTGGCGGCCGATCTCCAGCACGTCGCCAAAGCCCTCGGTCGCGACGAGGGCCGTCTTCGCGCCGTCCTCCTCCAAGAGCGCGTTGACCGACACCGTCATCGCGTGTGAGAACTCGTCCAGCGTCTCGGGGTCGATGCCGGCCGACTCGCAGGCCTTCTCGATGCCGGCCATCACGCCCTCGCTCTGGTCTTCGGTGCTCGGGACCTTCGCGGTCACGAGTTCACCGTCCAGCGAAAGACACACGTCGGTGAACGTCCCCCCGACGTCGACGCCGATTCTCCGGTCGTCCATTATAGCACCCCGGCGACGCTCAGGAGCGTTCGGACGCCGAGCCAGACGACGATGAGCGTCACAATCGCCCCAAGGGAGTTCGCTATCGGTCCGTTCGTGTACTCGCCGAGGAGGTCGTCCTGGTTCATCGCGTAAATCAGGAAGATGGCGACGATGGGGAGCAGTATCCCGTTGACGACCTGGGCGAACACGATGATCTCGACGGGGCTCCCGCCGAGGAGGACGGAGAGCACACCGACACCCAGAATCGTCCCCCAGACGGCCCGGAACCGCGTGCTCTTCATGTCAGAGTCCCATCCCAGCGCGCCCGTGGTGGCCCACGCGCCAGCGAGCGGCGCCGTCGTCGCGCTCGTGAACCCGGCGGCGAACAGCCCGATGCTGAAGAACAGCTCGGCGTAGGGGCCCGCCAGCGGCCGGAGCTGTTGGGCCATCTGCCCGACGTCGCTTATCTGTGTCCCAGGCTCGAAGGCGGCGGCCGCGGTGACCATGATGGTGATGGTGATAACCCCGCCGACGACGATAGAGAGTATCGTGTCGGTCCGGGAGTGGCCGATATCCGACGGACCGTCCCAGCGCTCCTGGACGTTACTCGCGTGCAGGAACAGGTTGTAACCGACGATAGTCGTCCCGATGAGCCCCGTGATGAGGTACAGCGAACCGGAGGGCACGCCGGGAACGAAGCCCATCGCTATCGCGCCGAAGTCCGGCCCGATGAGGGCCGCCGACGCGACGAAAGACAGGGCCATCACGGCGACGAGCGCCACGAGGGCCCGCTCTATCAGTTTGTACTGGCCGGTGTAGAGCAACACGCCCGCGACGAGTCCCATGATGACTCCCCAGATGTTCGCACTCACGCCGGTAATCGTCGCGAGCCCGGCGGCCCCGCCGAGGATGTTGCCGGCCTCGTAGGCAGCGGTCCCGACGCCGATAGCGCCCACGACCAAGAAGACACTCACGTACTGGACGAACTGGTTGTCGAACCGTTCACGGAGCGCCTCGCCGAGCCCCTCACCCGAGACGAGCCCCAGTCGCGCGCTCATCTCTTGGAGAACGATAGTCGCGATTATCGAGAACACAATCGTCCAGAGGAGCGCGTAGCCGAACTCCGCTCCGGTGACACTCGCCGTCGTAACCGTGCCGGGGCCGATGAAGGCCGCTGCGACCATGGCGCCCGGACCGATAGTTTTGAGTCGTTGTATGAGAGACATTGTCTAGTTGGTATTCAGTAACACGGAGAGAGTATTCCTTCAAGAAGGTTGTTGAGAGTCGTGTGCATCCGACTCATCACGAGTATGAGGACCGCGCGCGTTCACAGCGACAATGTGAGTGCAGTAAGCAGCTAGTCAGCTCGATTCGGTAAACAACACCTTCGAGACGCTCTCTTCGACCGTGACATCGAAGGGGAGGTCGGTGACGCTCCCGCGGATGAACCGGACCATGAGCCACCGCAGCGATTCGGACGGGAAGACGACGTGGTAACTCCCCTCCTCGGCTCGACGGACGGTCAAGAACCCACACAGCGATAGCCAGTCGAGGACGTCCCCCAGCGAGTCGAACCGCTCCGCGTACTCCTGGGCGTGGTACTCCGCGACCCGGTCTATCCTCTCGAGGAACTCCTCGTCCCGGTCGTCGGGGTCGTCCACCTGGCTCAGGAACACGTGCAGCAGGTCCACGTCGAGGAGCACGTGTTCGCCGGTCGAGAGCATCTCGTAATAGGTTTGCAAGTGGTCGCTGTCGCTCGTCCTCGCGGAGTCGAAGTTGGCCGCGTAGAACGTAATCGCCTCCCGAATCAACTCGCTTCGACTGTCGTCGGTCTGTTCGGCCAGCCCCTCGAGTGCGCTCTTTGCGTCGTCGTCGAGAGAGACAGTGACACGGTCGCCAGGCATACTTCCCCTCACGGCCGGCCGGACTTATAGTATGTGCGGGGCGAGTCCCGACTTCGAAATCCTTAGGTTCGCCGCTCGCTGGGTGGGAAGTACAGCGCCGCAGGCCGCAGCGTACCTATGACAGATAACACACCAACCGCCAACGAGCGCATCCTCCTCGACGTAATCGGAAACATCCCCGCCGAGTGGGACCTCGATATCACGTACCCGACACTGCCCGACGTGACCCATCAGTTCCCGTCGCTTCCGGAGCTAGTACTCACTACTGTCAGCGAGACAGGGACACACGAGGTCGCGGTCAGAGCGGTCATCACGGACGAGCAGGTCTTCCACGGATACGTCGTCACGACCACCTGCCCCGAGTCCGGCACCGAGTCCGGCATCCTCACGGCAGCGTGCCGGGAGCGGCGTCTCACCTCGCTCTCTCACGAGGAGCTACTCGATAAGGGTATCAGTATCACACACCACTCCGACGTGCACCCGAGCAGCGACACAGCGGCCGCACAGTCGCTCTCCCTGTCGGCAGCAGCCAGCCTCGCGGGCTACTACGTGGTCAGCAGGGCGGACACCGTCGCCGGTGACGACCACGTCGAGAAGACGGTGTCCGCGGCCGACGACTAGGGCATGCGCCACCACTGACAGCAGGTTTGACTACCAGTACCGGGGCACTCGGACAGCACCACGCGACCGGAACCGCGACGACTGCGTCGACTATGGGTCCTCGTCCAGTTCCGCTTGCCACTCCTGGACTTTCGCCAGCAGCTCCACCGGCGGCGTCTCGTTGATATCGAGCTCCTGTAGCTCCTCGAGCACGTCCTCGGTCGCCGGGTCGAGCGGGTCCGTGGCGCCGTCCGTCGCAACGGGGTCGGGCTCGTCACTACCCCCGAACTGGCCCGAGGAGAGGTCGAAGACGGCCTGTTTCGTGCCGCCGCTGTCGCTCTCTCCGCCTCTGACCTCGA
>JBEQBH010000072.1:0-5693 GCA_041639955.1 Halobacteriales archaeon
GTCCTCGTCGAGGCGGCGATGGACGTCGACGCCGGCACCGAGATACTCGTCGGCGGGCTACGCGACCCGTCCTTCGGCCCGGTCGTGGTCGCGGGGCTGGGCGGCGTGTTCTCCGAAGTGTTCGCGGACACGAGCCACCGAATCGCGCCTGTCACCCACGCCGAGGCGCGGGCGGCCATCGAGGAGCTACAGGTCGCCGACCTGCTCGCCGGGTATCGCGGCAGTGCGGCGGCCGACATAGACGCGCTCGCGGACGTGGTGGTGACCGTGGGCGACCTCGTGACCGACCGCCCAATCGCGGAACTCGACCTCAATCCGATACTCGCGTCCCCCGACGGGGCCGTGGCGCTGGACGCGCTCGTCGTCCTCGAAGCGGAGACGGAGGTGGACCGATGAGCTTCGAACGGACCTGGACCGTGCGGTTCTCCGACTCCGACCCGTTCGGCATCGCTCACTACCCGCGCATCGTCGACGCTCTGCACGAGACGTCGGACATATTCATGGAGGAGATAGGGTTCCCGTTCTGGGACAACGCCCTGGACCGCGGCTTCGGCCTCCCGCTCGTCGAGATGGATTTCGAGTTCAACTCGCCCGTCGAGGCCGGCGACAAGGTGACCATCGAACTGACGCCGGTGGTGGGCGAGAAGAGCGTCCGGTTCGAGTACACAGCGACGTGTGACGGGACGGTCGCCTTCGAGGGATACGAACAGCGGGTGTGTGCCGAACACGGCGGCGGCGGCGCAATCGAGGTCCCGGACGACCTGCGTGAGGCGATGGCCGCCTACGCCGAGGGGTAACCGAAGCGGGTGAAAGTGTACTTTCGAGGTGGCGAAGCGTTTTTATCGATTCCACAATATTGTCTGGGTATGGCGGAGTTCGAAAACCCGTACGCGGAGGAAGACCCGTTTGTAGAAGCACACTTCGACTGCCTGGACTGTGGCGGGAAGCTCTGGGAGTACGCCATTCAGCGACAGATGGTGTGTGAGGACTGCCGGTCGCTGTTTGCCTCCGGTGATGTCTTCGAGGCACAGGTGTAGCCCCGCGGCCGACGGCGAGCGGTGAACCGAAAGCGCTAGACCACCCGACGTAGAGGGACATCTGTGCGACCAGAAACGGTGTTCTAGCCCATCTCAAGCGTTCTACCCGGCGTCTGTCCAGTACACTTATCATGCTGGTGTGTTAATGTCTTCCTACATCATGGCCCAGACAGAGCCAGACGAACAGGAGCTTGAGGAACAGCTCGAGTTGAGCTCCGACACGCGGGGACTCCTCGAACGGCACAACCTCCGGCCGCTGTGGGAGGTCGAGGACGACTTCGGAAACACCATCGACGACCTGGAGGCGGACATCTGGAAGTGGGAGGACATCCAGGCCGCCATCGACGGCGTCGAAGACGACGTCCCCATCAACGACCTGCCGCCGGGCTTCCAGCGCCGCGTGGCGGTCCCGATCAACGCCTCGTTCGGGAACGCCATCTCGAACACCATCTACGTCGGCGTCCAGACCGTCTCGCCCGGTGAGACTGCCCCCTCGCACCGCCATGGGGCGAACGCGTTGCGGTTCTCCATCGACGGCAGCGAGGACATGAAGACCATCGTCGCGGGTGAGGAGTTCCCGATGAAGGACAACGACCTCATCACGACGCCACAGTGGGAGTGGCACGACCACGTCAACGACTCCGACGAGACGGCGGCCTGGCTCGACGTGCTCGACCTGCCGCTCGTGCTGGACTCCCTGAACGCCCGGAACACGTTCGAGAACCACGAACTCGAACGACAGCCGGTCACCAAGACCCAGGGGTACTGGGAGTCCCAGTACGGCCAGGGCCGACCGGAGGCAGACAAGAAAGACAAGGGTATCCCCGGCCCGTTCGAGGGTATCCGGGAGGCGACGCCGCCCCACCGCTTCAGGTGGTCCGAGATGCTCCAGGCGCTCCGCCAGCGGGCCGAAAACGACGAGCCCGACCCGTACGACGGGTACAGCCTCTCGTATGTCAACCCCGCGACCGGCTCGCCGCCGCTGTTCCCGACAATGTCGTTCAGTGCACAGCTGTTACAGGAGGCGACGGACGCGCATTTCCACAACACCACGGAAGTGTACTTCGTCGTCGAGGGCGAGGGCGCGACCCACGTCGACGGCGAGGCCCTGGAGTGGGGTGAGCGGGACATCTTCGTCGTCCCGCCGGACGCGACCCACCACCACGAGCCCGACGACCAAGAAGCCATCCTGCTCGGCATGACCGACCGCCCGGTGTTCGAGGCGATGAACTTCTACGCCGAAGCCAGCCCCTCCTCGTAACGACACCAGCGTCGGTTCGGGGCTTGGACCCGCGTGGCTTACTTCTGCAGTACGGCGATATCTCCGTAATAACGGGAATCTTTATAATCTATCATCTATATCGATATATACAGCATGGTAAGCGACGACAGCCCAGTCACGCGTCGGTCGTACCTCAAAGCAACTGCCGGTACTGCCGCGGTCGCCAGCCTCGCCGGCTGTGCGTTCGGTGGCGGCGGGGGCGGCGACGACACATTGACCATCGCCGGAACAATCCCGGAGACGGGGCAGTTCTCCTCTCTCGGGGAGGACCTCCGGCGCGGCTACGAGCTCGGCGAGGCCAGGATGAGCGAGCAACTCGACCGCGACGTCGAACTCATCCTCCAGGACGACGAGAGCGACGCGCAGACGCTTCGGCAGAACCTCCAGCAGATGACCAGCAACAACGACGTCAACATGATCTGGGGGAGCTTCTCCAGCCTGCTGGTCACCGCGGGGAGCGCCTTCGCCGAGAACCAGGACCTCCCGTTCCTCGGTATCGCGTTCGCTTACGAGGAGCCACACCGAAACGATAACTACGAGTGGACGTACTCGCCGTTCCCGAAGTCCCGTGATGTCGCCCGGTCGACGCTCGGGACACTGGACCTCATCCCCGAGGACCAGCGACCGAACCGCATCGGCATCTGGGAGCCCAACTCCGGCTGGGGCAAAGAGCAGGCCGACTACTGGGAGAACCGGCTGGGCGAGGCCGGGTACAACATCGTCTTGCGCGAGACGTTCGAAATCGGGTCACAGGACTTCTCGACGCTTATCAGTCAGTCACAGAACGCCGACGTGGAAGTGCTGCTGTCGAACCCGACGCCGGGCGGCGGCATCACGGCGGTCAACCAGATGCAGTCGAACAACTGGTCGCCCAAGATGCTCAAGTTCGTCCGCGGGGCAGACCCGTCCGCGTGGTGGTCGGCACTCGGCGACGCGGGCGCGTACGCGCTGATGTGTCCCGGATGGGTCCCCGGTCTGACGGGCAACGGCAACCAGCGGCTCCGAGAGTCCTACATGAGCGAGTACGACGCTGAGAGCGAGTACATGCCGGTCAACGTCGGCGGGTCGTACAACCTCACGCAGGTCGCCCTGCAGTCCGTACAAGCCGCTGGGTCCATCGAGGCCAGCGACATACAGAGCGCGCTCCGCAGCGAGACGTTCCAAACGGTCATCGGCGAGTTCGGCTTCGAGGACAACGGCCTCCCCGCCGAAGGCGAGCTGACTGCACCGACCGGGCAGTGGTGGGACGGCGCGCAGCGACTGGCCTACCCCAACACCGACTCCGAGCGCTCCCTGGACTTCCGGTACCCAATCCCGCCGTGGAGTGAGCGCTAGCATCCATGGTAGCAGGCGAACTCATCTCGCAGTCGATTGTCAACGGGGTACTCCTGGGCGGCATCTACGCCGTCGCAGCGCTGGGCCTGTCGCTCGTGTTCGGCATCATGGACATCGTGAACCTCGCTCACGGCCACATGCTGATGGTCGGCGCGTACGTCGCTATCCTCGTGTTCGCGGCGACGGGTATCACGCCCCTGGTCGGGATGTTCATCGCGATGGGGCTGCTGTTTGCCCTCGGTGTCGTCCTCCAGAAGGTGCTGCTGAAACACGTCGTCGGCGAGGGCATCGAACAGCCCATCATCGTGCTGTTCGGGCTCGCGCTGATACTCCAGAACATCGGGCAACTGGTGCTGGGCGGTGACGCCCGGACGGCGGACCTCGGCATCCCAGGCAGCGGCATCGACCTCGGGTTTGCCTTCCTGTCCCTCCCCCGGACAGTGACGTTCGTCGTCGCCGTCGTCCTCATCGGCGCGACGTGGGCGTTCCTCCAGTACACCAGGACGGGGCAGGCCATCCGCGCGACGGCCCAGAACCGGACCGCGGCCCGGTACATGGGTATCGACACCGACCGAATCTACGTCCTCACGCTCGGCATCGGGACGGCGCTGGCCGGCGCGGCCGGCGCACTGCTCTCGATGCTGTTCCCGATCAACCCCTTCGTCGGCTGGTCGTACCTGCTGAAGGCGTTCGCCGTCGTGGTGCTGGGCGGCGTCGGGAGCATCCTCGGGACCCTCGTCGGCGGCGTCGTCCTCGGGGTCTCCGAGAACCTCGGTGCGCTGTATCTCGGCGGCGGCTACCGCAACGTCGTGAGCCTGCTCATCTTCCTCGGTGTGTTGCTGCTCAAGCCCGAGGGACTGTTCGGTAGCGGTGGTGGTGGCGAATGAGCCTGCTCGAACGCCACCCCGAGGAATCGCTGCTCGCAAACCGCCGCCTCCAGGTCATAGTCGGCGTGGTCGTGCTAGCGCTGCTGTCGGTCCCGTTCGTGACGACCGACTCGCTGACCGGGCTCATACTCACGGGGCTCGTGTTCGTGATGCTCGGCGTCTCGTGGAACCTGCTCGCGGGGTACGCCGGACAGATTTCGCTGGGCCACGCCGCCTTCTTCGGCATGGGCGCGTTCGTCGCCGCGTGGTTGACCACCCCGTCGGCGGCGGGCTTTCCCGCGTCGATACAGCTCCCCATACTGGCCGCGGTCGTCCTCGGCGGCGTGGCGGCCGCGCTGATAGCGCTGGTGCTCGGGCCGGTTCTCTTCCGGCTCAGCGGGCACTACTTCGCCATCGGGACCCTCGCGCTGGCGGCGGTCATCGAGCTGGTGATGCTGGACCAGCGGTCGCTGACCGGCGGCTCGACGGGGTACTACGTGCAGGGCGACCTCGGCATCAACGAGTTCGTCGGCCACGGGGACGTGATGTTCCTCCTGACGCTGGTCGCGACGTTTCTCACCATCGCGGTGACCTACCGCGTCGTCAGCGGCGCGGGCGGACTGGGGATGAAGGCCATCCACGACGACGAGGACGCCGCGTCCAGTCTCGGGGTCAACCCGTTGAAGTACAAGATGTACGCCTTCGTCGTCTCGTCGTTCTTCGCCGGGCTGGCGGGCGGCCTGTACGGCCACTACACGCTGTACATCAACCCGCAGTCGACGCTCGCGGTGACCTGGACCATCGATTCGCTGGTCATCGTCATCCTCGGCGGGATGGGCACGTTCGCCGGTCCCATCCTCGGCGCGGGACTGTTCCTCCTGCTCGATACCGGACTGGCCGCTATCGTCGGGAGCGTCGCGACGACCATCGAGGGCGCGCTCATCATCCTGTTTATCATCTACCTCCCGCAGGGCCTGTACGGCCTCGCGGAGGACTACCTCGTCACGGATGTCGCCACGAGCAAAGCGCCGGACGACCCCGCGTCAGCTGACGTGACGCCGGACGGGGACCCCGACGTAGTCACCGACGAGGACTGACCGCCCGCTCGCCTTTTGATTTCGAGTCCGCAAAACGAACCGCGATTCCGCGCCGTCTCAGGCCCCGAGATACGAC